>JAHITG010000292.1 GCA_018817865.1 Spirochaetota bacterium | reverse complement strand
TTATTTTTTCAATTATTTTTAGAATATAGTGAGTAGCGGGGTAGGGTAAACTTCTATAATATCACAAAGTCACACACCATCCCCGGTTTTTCCCCAAACAAAAAGAATCCAAAAAAGAGAAAATTAATTATTATTATAATATTTCAATTGTTCCCTGTAAAATTTGGATTTCTGATAAAAATGGAAAAAACTATTTAATTTTAAATATTATTAAAGATTTTGAATATTATGACTGGATGGTGATAGTGTGTATGGGATTATTTCAAAAATAAATTATATATAATTGTAAAAATTACAGAAATTATTGCTACTATTATCGCAATCCATGACCGAATATTTGTCCAAGTAATTTCTCTACGCTCAATTTCAAAATTTATTAAATTTTGTATCTTTATTTCTAATTCTTCTTTTAAAAATGATAAATCTTTTAAATCAATTTCTCTTAATAATAATGATATATAATCATATTCCTTTTGATGGTATTTAATTATTAATTCTTTTTTAAAAACAGGTATTCTTTCAGAAGTTTGCTTGCCCTTGATTGAATTCATCAATGTTTTTATGTCTTTTTGACAAAATATTGTTCTCATCCTCTCCTCCACTTATCAACCCACATACTCACTTGATATCAATTTAATCCAAACAATCTCCTGACTTCATCCTTTCCGACCATCTGGCTTAAAATTCGATAATTTTTTCTTTCATGCCGGATCCGTCCTGCAATAATAGCGGGATGGATCTTTAGCTGTTCAGCAAATTCTTTAATATATACAGGCAACGGGTGATTCAAAACATCCGATCTTTCCCATTCTTTTCGAGGGATCAGCCAGTCCTTTGTCTGATGATCAGCCTCTTTTTCCAGATCATTTCCTTCAACTTCCAGGTTATCAAAAAACGGGTTTTCTGCTTGATCTTTATCAAGGTGAAGTACAATATGAGCTAATTCATGACATAAAGAAAACCAGAAGTTATCAATACGATCATAACGCAACGTAAGAGCAACTATAGGATTTTTATCTTTATTCCGGATAGCCGCTCCGTCCAGATATGTTTTCCTGAAATGCGGTTCAATGATCAGATGAATCCCGTTCTTTTCTAAAAATTCTTTAGCTAACTGCGGACCTTCTTTAAAATAACTCAATCCTGCAAGTTTTTTCATAAATTCTCTATTAATAGTCCCATGTTTATATTTATTTGGAAGCAGATTTTTTTCCGCTTTATTTTCTACTATTGCATGCCATACAAATAATGCATATTCATCCATGCAGGAACCGGCTCTAACATTTTTTCTATATAATGCCGGTTGTATGTTACGGACACCGGCATTTCGAAAAAACTTCCTTATTAATTCTTCTGCATTTTCCTTTGCCTGGACAACAGTGCCTGTAAAATCAGGAAATAATTTGCGTTTTACCATTTCTGTAATTGGAAACTTCTGCCAGTCAATATCAGTATCTTCTTCCAAGATAATGGAATTCTTTTGCAGTAAAACTTCTGCCGGGATCTCTAAATTTCTGTTTAACGCTCGCATCATATTTAATGTTAATGGCCTTTTTCTGTTCAATATTTCCGACACCTTGCTTCTACTGCCGATATACGGGATTAAATCTTTTTGAGTTAATCCCTGCTGTTCCATTCTGAATTTTAATGCCTCGATCGGATCAGGAGGATCAATTTTATGATGAGACTCTTCATAATTCTCAATAAGAAGAGTTAATAATTCAAGCTTATCAGCATCCTGTGTACCCGGCTTTGGGTCTTTGTCAATTAATTCTTCAGCCATTTCAAGAGCCTCATTATATTCTTGTTCTGTTTTAATGACCTTTATCATAATTGACCTCCTTTAAAATATCTTTTTATCATATTCAGAATGTGTTCCAATCCATTTTATAAACACTCTTTGTGTATGATACGCCAGTTTAACAACCAATCGATATTTATTACCGCTAATATTAAAAATAACCATATTATCTTTTAAAAAACTCGCTGTCGGATACTTTTTTTTAATATCCATTGTTGTTTTCCAATTATCGTGACAAGTTTCATAATACCAGCTTTCTAAAGAACTCTTAGAAACCGGATGTTTCTTAATAAAATCAACAATAGCCTTTTTGGAAATAACATTCATATCATAATAATAATATAAGCATATTCCCAAAAAAGTCAAGTTATTTTTTCCCAATTTGGGAACAATTTAACATAATTATATAATCGGCATCTATCAATTAAGTTAAACAATTCTTAATAAATAAAAACCAGGGGATATCCCCAAAAATAAAAAAAAATATTGTTATCCTAATCAATATACCTTATTGCTGTTTTTTAATATAAATGATAATAAGGAAAACTTTATTATCATTATACATAGTTTATTTTTCATTATAGTACTTATTAATCTTTCAGGATATGAAAGAGGAGTCAAATTGTTTTTATTGTGCTTTAAAAGAAATGAATGTAGAAAGCCCCTTTGGGGGTGTTTGGGGCGATCCAAAAAGTGATAATGTTAAAAACCGACTCCATTAATTGCGGGGCTAAAGCCCCTTGCTACAATATTTGCTTTCCTGATAAAGTATCACAAAGTCACGCACCGGCACCGGTTATTTCTCTTCTTCGTGTATGATCCCGACATAACCGCGGGCCTGCCTGGCCACTTCAAGGAGGTGTTCGGGTGTTCCAGGCTCAAGGGTTAGAAAGCGGGTCTCCATCTTTCCTTTTACTTCTTCGCCAGTCATGGTCCTGAACGGAGCTTTAAGTATCTTTTCAAGTTCCGGATCCTTTATGTTCAACGCCATTTTTCCATCCTTCCAGACGGCTGTACCTGCCAATTCACCTGCAGATCCTCCTTCCCGGTCGATCTTGAGGAATTCGACCTTCAGATAGGTAAGTGGTTTGAGCCTGCCTTGTTTCTTCATAAAGACTCCCCGGTTTAAAAAAAAGATAACGCCTGCAGCAGCAATGAGAATGATTCCGGAAAATAATATTATTTTTTTATTCTTAAACATATCTTTTTTACCTGTATAAAAGTATATTTTTTACTTTTCGGTTATACTGTCGAGTTCCCTGTTGATAATATCTTCTGTGGATTCCTGAACCCTTCGAAAGGGGACAGGCGGCCTCATTCCCTCTGTTTGAGGATATGAAGGTAAGGAATAGATCTTTCCGTTTATCCTTCTATGAGAGAGAGGCACCTCCTTCTGATGGATCTTTCCGTAATCATCCACATAAAACTCATATATATACTCTTTTCCGTCTTCTCCCGTATGCCTGTACGCCTGTGTAATGTTCTCAAATTTCTGAAGTAATATATCTCTCTGGGATCGTGAAGAAGTTAATACCGCATGCAGGAAAAAACTCTTTGTGTCCTTATGATACTCCTGAAAGGTTTCAGCAAAGTCCTCCTTTATATTCTTTTGCGCATATTGACTTGCATAATCAGCGTATCCTGTAGAATTTTCCCAAAGATCTTCCCACTGGGCTGCCTGTTTGTCCGAGAGTATGGGGATAGCATCCTTATCAACACTTTTGTCTCCTGTATGCCCAATCTCGTGCAGGAGGGTGTGGATGAAACCTTCATTCTCTTTGTTAAATTTTTTTGAAAAATCATTCATTTCAATAACGCCGCCGGAAGGTACTCTGCCCGCAAAACCTGTATCTTCATCCTTGCTGTCCACATCAACGGCGCTGATGACCCTGACGTTTTTAAAGACCGCTTCAGGAAGCTGCTGAAGGGCCTCTTTTATAAGTTTCACCTCTGTATCGGAAAAATCCCTGTTCCCTCCTGCGATGAGTATATTATGATCCATCCAAATATCTTTCCTGTCTCCCGTGAGGTTTAATTTATTCGCAACATCTTTTTTCATCCCTTCATCATATCCCTTCTCTTTCAGGATATTCACAACATCTTTCAATACCATTGAGGCACCGGCTTCATCGTCCGCCTCGGCCATTACGGTATAAGCTTCACAGTATCTTTTTATATCATTTCTATCCGCATCGGGAAAAGTGATCGATCTTCCTGTCTGTTTGGTCTCTCCGGATGATCCTGAAAAAAGGTTATCATCTTTTTCCAGATCCCGGGGAGCATCTTTTTTTACTTCTCCTCCAAAATCCTTCCCGTCAATGTATTTTTTAACATCATCAAGTGTCGGTTGCCCTTTTTTATCACTGGAATACGAATTATTTAAAGGAGATAACAGCAGCAGGAATATGAACAGGACAGCAGAAAAAGATCGAAAATAATATTTTCTCATCTCTATTCTAATATAGAAAAAATATGTTAAAAGTCAATTCAATTATATGGCAGGGGAGATCCGGGCCTGTTTCATCAGGAAAAGATTTCAAAAAACAATTGACAGCATTCTTAAAAATATTACTATTATGAAAATTATGTTTAAGCACGGTATTAAAGACAGTAAATTAAATATTAAAAACTCTCTTCAGTATTGTCAATGTATCAATACAAATATAATAAAATTCATTCATTCCCTGTTCATGAGGAGTAAAGATCATGCCAAAATTACCAGATATTGATAAAGTTTTGATCATCGGTTCCGGCCCTATTGTGATCGGCCAGGCCTGTGAATTTGATTATTCCGGGACCCAGGCCTGTAAAGCCCTTCGCGGATTAGGTTATAAGATCATTCTGGTAAATTCAAATCCTGCCACGATCATGACCGACCCGGGGACAGCTGATATTACATATATTGAACCGCTTACAGTCGAAGTCATTACAAAGATCATAGAAAAAGAACGCCCTGATGCTCTTCTGCCTAACCTCGGGGGACAATCAGGTCTGAACCTCAGCTCAGAACTTTCAAAAGCAGGTGTCTTAAAGAAGTACGGAGTAAGAGTCATCGGTGTAGAGATCGATGCCATTGAACGAGGGGAAGACCGCATTGCCTTTAAGGAGACCATGACAAATCTGGGGATAGATATTCCGAAGAGTAAGGCGGTCTACAGCGTTGAAGATGCGGAAAAAGCAGCATTAGAACTCGGCTATCCCGTTGTTGTCCGGCCTGCCTACACGATGGGAGGAACAGGGGGAGGCATTGTCTTTAATGGTGAAGAATTACGCACGATAGCGAATCGGGGGATCGCAGCCAGCATGATCGGCCAGATCCTCATTGAGGAATCAGTATTAGGATGGGAGGAATTGGAACTGGAAGTGGTCCGTGATGCAAAGAACCAGATGATCACAGTCTGTTTTATTGAAAATGTGGATGCCATGGGTGTTCATACCGGAGATTCCTATTGTACGGCACCCATGCTTACAATAGATGAAAAACTCCAGAAAAAACTGCAGGATTATTCCTACCGGATAGTGGAAGCTATAAAGGTGATCGGCGGAACAAATGTTCAGTTTGCCCATGATCCGAAAACCGGACGCGTGGTTGTTATCGAGATCAACCCCAGGACATCACGTTCATCAGCCCTGGCCTCAAAAGCCACGGGGTTCCCTATTGCCCTGGTCTCTTCCAAACTGGCCGGTGGTATGACCATGAATGAGATCCCGTACTGGCGGGACGGAACACTGGAAAAATATACTCCCTCCGGTGATTATGTTGTTGTTAAATTTGCCCGGTGGGCCTTTGAAAAATTCAAGAATGCAGAAGATAAACTCGGTACTCAGATGAAAGCCGTGGGTGAAGTCATGAGCATAGGCAAGAATTACAAGGAAGCCTTTCAGAAATCGATCCGATCCCTTGAAAACAAACGATATGGACTGGGATTTGCCCGTGATTTTCATGAAAAGAGCCTGGATGAACTGATGGATATGCTCTCCTGGCCTTCCAGCGAACGGCAATTTATCATGTACGAAGCGCTCCGAAAGGGTGCCTCCATAGAAAAACTTTATGAAAAGACCTATATCAAACCGTGGTTCATTACACAGATGAAAGAGCTGGTTGATCTCGAAAAAAAGATATTAAAACATAAAGGAAAGATGCTTCCGGATGATCTCTTGACCCGGGCCAAAAAAGACGGTTTCGCTGATCGATACCTGTCACAGATCTTAAACATTCCTGAAAAACAGATCAGAGAAAGACGCAAAGAGATCGGCATAGTGGAAGGATGGGAACCGGTACCTGTGAGCGGAGTAGAAAATGCCGCCTACTATTTTTCAACGTATAATGCCCCGGATAAGACCACCAGCAGTAAAAAGCGGAAAGTGATGGTGCTGGGCGGAGGACCGAACCGTATCGGGCAGGGGATCGAGTTTGATTACTGCTGTGTTCATGCTGCTTTTACTCTTCGTGATGAAGGGCTTGAAACGATCATGGTAAACTGCAATCCGGAGACTGTCTCCACCGATTATGATACTTCCGATAAGCTCTATTTTGAACCGCTCACAGTCGAGGATGTCCTGAGCATCTATGAGAAGGAAAAACCGGAAGGGGTTATCGTTCAATTCGGTGGTCAGACACCTTTGAATATCGCAAATGAACTCCAGGATAACGGAGTGAAGATCCTGGGTACTTCGCCTGATATCATCGACCTTGCCGAAGACCGTGACCGCTTTCGTCAGAGGATGGAGAAACTGGGTATTCCCATGGCAGATTCCGGAATGGCCAGTAACCTGAAAGAGGCATTAAAAATAGCGGATCAGATCGGTTACCCGTTGATGGTCCGCCCCTCTTATGTGCTGGGAGGACGGGGAATGGAAATAGTATATGATGAAGAAATGCTGAAGGAGTATGTCTCCCGGGCCGTAGGTGTTACACCTGACCGTCCCATTCTGATCGATAAGTTCCTGGAAGACGCGATCGAGGCCGAAGCAGATGCGATCGCTGATGGGAAGGATGCGTTTGTTCCGGCAGTCATGGAGCATATTGAGCTGGCCGGTATTCATTCCGGTGATTCAGCCTGTGTCATCCCTCCTGTCAGTATACCGCAGAAACACCTTGATACAATATATGAATATACTAAAAAGATCGCTAAAGAACTGAATGTTGTCGGGCTTATGAATATTCAATACGCTATTTGTAAAGATAAAGTATATGTATTAGAAGCTAATCCGCGTGCATCAAGAACAGTCCCCCTTGTTTCAAAGGTATGCGGAATATCCATGGCTCGTATAGCTACACAGCTCATGCTGGGAAAAGAGCTGTCTGATATAGATACTCAGCCAACAGTGATCCCCCACTTTGGAGTAAAGGAAGCGGTCTTCCCATTTAATATGTATCCTGAAGTGGACCCCCTTCTGGGTCCTGAGATGCGGTCAACCGGAGAAGTTCTGGGTATGGCAAACTCATTCGGCCTGGCCTTTTACAAGGCCCAGGAAGCAGCCAAACAGACCCTTCCTCTGGAAGGCTGTGTGCTGATCAGCGTGGCAGAAAAGAATCAGCAGGTACTGGATATATCCAAACAATTTTCTGAAATGGGCTTTTTGATAAAAGCCACCCGGGGGACCCATGATTTTTTAAAGGAACATCAAATTGGATCTGAACTCATTTTAAAACAGCATGAAGGCCGGCCTAATATCACTGATGGTATTAAAAACGGTGAGATCCAGCTGGTTATCAATACGCCTATAGGAAAATTAAGTCAACATGATGATTCCTATATACGCAAGTCTGCTATTAAATTCAAGATCCCCTATATTACAACATTAGCAGCAGCCCGGGCCACAGCCAAAGGAATTGCTGCCTGTCAGGATAATAAACCGTCTGTTAAATCATTACAGGATTACCATAGGGATATTGAAAAAAAGAAGAAAAAAGCAGAAAATCCTGTTGCTTAATAGAAACAAGTTATATAATAAAGAATACACCGGATCCTTACATATTTCTTTTAAGATACTATCAGCTGTTAAAACCCGGGAATCGAAACCCTGTTTCATACTGACTGGTACCGGATTCATGTGATCCTGCACAGTTTCACGCCTTCATATCCTTTTTATTGAAAAATAATTATATTAAAGTATATTATTATTATCTATGTCCCGGCTCAAATCTATTCTGTTTTTTCCCTTTATCATTTTACTCGCTGTTGTTGAAACAGTCCCATCCTATGCCACACTCTTTTATGTAAAGACGAACGGCTCTAACATAGCTGACGGGACCAACTGGGCCCAGGCCTGGCAGACGATCGGACATGCCGCCACCAATGCCTTTGCCGGGGACACTGTCATTGTTTCCAACGGCATTTATAACGAACAGATTAAAATACCCAACAGTGGAAATCCCGGGAATTATATCACTTTTACGGCATACGAGGAAAGGCAGGCCACAGTGGACGGAACAGGATCAACAGAATGTTTTCACCTGGATGGTAAAAGTTATATCAGGATCAAAGGGTTTATCATCAAAAATGCAATAAATGAAGGAATCTATATAGATAATAATTCTGCTTATAACATTATTGTTAAAAACACGCTTTTTTCCAATTTCTATTGTGTTTTAATTCAAGGTTTAGACTCAGATAATAATTTCATTGCCTCCAATCTCTTTGGGCCATCAACCAATAGTTACGGAATCCGCATGGCATTCAGTGATAATAATATAATAGCCTCAAATTCTTTTTATGATCTTTTAGTAAGTATATTTTTCGATAGTTCAACTAATAATTACATCATTAATAATTTCATATCCAACATGAAATCTCAATCGATCATAAGCGGAGGCCAGTCTGCCCATATTATGAATAATACAATAATGAAAGGCCTGGATGGTATCGATATTGGCTCTGACAACGGCCTGGTGGAAAATAATCAGCTGTTGTACAACAGCCGTACCGGGATTCGTGTTTCAGGCACAAGAGGCCTCCGGATCAGAGGCAACTCACTAATAGGTGACAGTTACTGGGGCGGAATATATATTGAGGACGGCATGTATTCCGCATCGATCGTATCGAACATAATCCGCTGTACCGGTAATCAACAGGATTATGGCATCAGGTTATTTCAAGCCACAAATAATATTATAAAATACAATCAGATCATCCAAAATCAGTATGACGGCATTTATGCACAGCATGGGAACAGTAATATAATATATAGAAATCTTATCATTAGCAACAACCGCTCGGGAATCTATTGTGAAAGCAGTGTAACAAATTTAGCAGTGATCAATAATACGATCTCTCTTTCACCAAACGGCCTAATCTGGAAAAATGATACAAGCGGTTTCCTTTTCAATAACATTATTCTCTCCAATACATTTTTCGGCATCTCAAATGCCAGCATGGGAAGCGTATATGCAGATTACAATGACTTTTACGGGAACGGAACAGACCTGACCAACGGCCCGGTCCTCTGGGGCAGTCATAATATCACTGAAAACCCGTTTTTAGATACAACGGGTGATTACCGCATCATCTTCGGACAGAGCCCGGTGATCGACAGCGGCACCAACATTCCCGGGATCACGGATGCTTTTTTCAGTTTTGATCCGGACATGGGGTGGCTGGAGTCCGGCTTTATCAAACCTCAGGAATATATCTCCCCTTCGGTTGCCCCGGACAAATTACCCGGGAAATACTTTGGTGATATCATCCTTCGATTTTCGGTTTTTCAAGATCAGAGTATGACCGTTGTCGATACAACAGCCATTATATTTGTTACGGTCTTTCGCAATAATGTTGCTGACAGGACTCTTTCAGGAACGGCAACATTGGATATCCCTCTCTCTGCCGGATATGAATACACCCTTTCCTATTACGCAAGGGACCGATACTATAATATGAGTAAAACCAATCAGGCACTTTATACGGTTCTAAAAGGAGCAGAGGATATAGCTGTCTATCCTACCATGGTAAAACCAGATGAAGTCACCAGAATGATCATCGTATACAGGAACGGAAAGCAGGATACGGATATCCGGATCTGCAACCTGAGGGGAGATATTGTAAAGGAGATCAATGGTGCTGACTTAAGCACCGGTGCTTATGAATATGATGTACAGAACCTTAGATTTCTTCCCCCCGGACAGTATAGCGTCAGGATCAATAATAAGAGGGCCATGTTCTATTTAATAAAATGAAAAAGATCATCATTATCATCTGTTTTTTATGCCAGACAGCGCTCATTCAAGCAGCTATTTTACTGGATTTCCCCCATTACAACAGCCGACTATATGGAACAGCCGAATCACTGCTTGTGGAGAGGAGTGATCAAAATAATATTGACATTTTTCCCGCTTCCCTGGCCGGTCTAAATGGTCATACTATCAGCTTTAATTATTTACGATGGCAGGATACGCTCACCATCCAGAGGATAGGCTGTGCCGCTGATACAAAACTGGGTGTGATCGGCGGTACGATCATCTTCGGCTCCCTGGATGCAATAAAAAATTATGATCCAAGCGGAAATATCCTGGGGGATGTTTCCAGTTCTGAGATAATGCTCAATCTGGGATATGGCAGGGAGATATTTAAAAATATCCTTCTGGGAGCCAATCTAAAATATATGTCCACAGATCTGGGAGGATATACCGGAAACTGGCTGGGTGCAGGTCTCTCGGGGATCATACCCGTAACAGTAAAAGGGATCAACATCAATGAAAAAAGAAACTTGAACATGGGTCTGGGAGTACAAAATCTGAATATCATTAAGACCGGATTCGACCAGAGAGCATATACATATCCTGTTTCGGTCTATACCGGGTTTGTCTATAAATTCCTGAAAATTTTTAATACAATTGAAGCAAAACTGGGAAGCACCTATACCTTCCTTTCCAAATACAATAGCCAATATATTTCAGCAGGACTGGAGCTGGGCTACCTGGACGTTCTCTTTTTAAGAGGCGGATACTACCTCTTCGGCAGAGATGAGGACAGAATTAATTTCGGAATTGGGATCGGAAAAGATGATCTTCTGCAAACCCGCTTTTTAGGTAAAGCCGGGATCAGGCTTGATTACGGGATCTCTCTGCTTGAGGAAGGGACATCCCATTTTCTGCAGATGACCCTGCTCTTGGCTCCAGTACGTACATATAGTGAGGAGAAGATCGAGCAATACAAAAACAGAAATATCGTGATCAGAGAAACGCGGGATGAGATATCTTTCAAGATAAACAAGTCTGAATTAACCGGTAAAGACGGATCTATGCTTGATACAGAAACAACGAAAATACTGGATCAGATCGCGAAACTGATAAAAGATGAGGATTATAAAAATGTCATTGCCATGACCCCGATCACAAACAGGAAGCAGAACCTGGAAGAATTAAAAGAACAGGCCTTACTGATATGCAAGTATTTAATGGAAAAGGATGTACAAAAAGACAGGATCTCTTACAAACTGTATAAAAAAGAGAAAGGCCTGGATGGATACAAGTACCAGATCCTCCTGAAACGATGGAAGGAAGAAGAAAAAGAAAAATTTGAGGATCACTATTTCAGCGGGCTGGATGCCAGCATCAAAGAAGGGCATTCAGAAGCCATCAAAGAATGGGGAGAAGCACTCCGGATCGATCCGGAGAACATAGAAGTAAAGACCCGGCTGGAGCTGGAAAAAGCAAAACAGGAATTAAAGATGCAGAAGCTGATCAGATCCGATGAAACAGCTGATCAGAAGATCAGACGGATCGCCCTCTTCAATTTTGAAAACACATCCCGGATCAAAGATTTCGGATACCTTTCGAACACCATTCCCGAATCCATAGCTACGCACCTGGCCAGGCAGAAGAACTTAAAGGTAATAGACCGAAGGATCATTAAGAATAGAATAGGAGCACTCTCCGTAAAAAATTCCGACTTTAAAAAAAGTGATCTGGTAAAACTTTTAAAGGAATTCTGGAATATCGACACCCTGATTACAGGAAGCTATATTTACAGTAAAGGTGGTTTAAGAATAAATATCAGCCTGGTCAATATCGACAGCGGAGAGATCCTGGTCACCGATCAGATCCAGGGAAGTGTAGATAAAAACCTCTTTTTACTGCTGGATAAAACATCCATGTACATTCTGAAAAAAATTGAAGCAATAAATAAATGAGGAACTATGGGTTATTCCGGCCGGGATTGGGTGTATGGATCAGATAATAGGCTTTAATGGTCTTCCAGCCGAAAAGTCCGAATATTTTTCTGGCATAAGGCATGACATACCGCATTCTACCGGTCACTTCTACCCAGACATCGCTATCAGCAGGGAGGGATTCACTGGACTGGTATGGATCCCCCAGATATGAATCATCGCTGCTGTCAAACTTGTATAACTTAACCTGATATGGCATTGATCCGGCAATAGAGGAAAAGAGATATAAATTACCCACCACCTTTCTTGCATCCATGAGGGCTGAACCGGCAGACTGACCGTAGCTTCTTTCATTATTATAAGAGACCAGAACAGCCCGGCCCGCCCTGAACGCCGCATAATTCGTTGAAAGGAACCCGGTAATGAACAGGGAAAACTGAAATAGTCCAAGAACAATATAGATGACCACCAGTAAAGCCACTAAAGTTTCACTTAATGACTGGCCATCGGTTTGTTTAATAAACTGCCGTATTTTCAAGACCTTCTCCTACATGAACATCTCAAGATAATGTGCTTTTTCAATTCCTTCAATAATTTCATTCAGAACATTCTTATAGGCAGCTGCTGCAGCCATGTAAACACCGAGTACAGCAAGGGTAATAAAAACACTCAGCAGAGCATATTCTACAAGGGCCTGTCCATTGATCTTTTTTAAAAGCTTAATCATATGAACTCCTGTTTATAATAATTGCATTCTCTTTCATGTCCTTACTCTTCATGATAAAAATATCACATGTTACCTCATTATTTTTACTTTTTTTATAATGAAGCATATTACACTCGGGAGTCTCAAAGGACTGCTTCATTTTCCAGTCTTCTTTGATCATAATATCTTTATAAAAATCCGTAATACCCTCAATTTCAGATAGTGTATGATAAATGATCTGCTGCTCTGTTTTTCCAACCTCGGATATTGACCGGGAGGACATGAACCTAATACTGTTCTTAAAACGGGGAATATCCTTATAATCAAATCCGGGATTATCTTTTTTCTTATTTAATAAGAACATCCCGGGATTACGCATGACATCCTTTTCAGATACCTGTAAGGTTATATAGTAGTCTTCAATATCCTTTAGATCATAGATAGTAATACCAAAAATGTGTTTATCATTCATTAAATACATTTCCTGAAGCATTCCCTCGGCCAGTTTCTGATCCTTCTTTCTGTAAACTTTGTAACCAAATCTCTTAAAAGAATGCTTATAATACTCCTGTATCTTTTTAACAGTGATCTCCCTCTCCTTTTTCAGGAAATAGCCAACCATAGTAAAATGGATATTATTGGATTCCCATTGATCCACATTATCAACAACAATATCCCCTTTATAGAAGAGAACTTCCTGAAGGGCGTCATTTAATTGTCCAGATATGTTCTGATGCATAAAAATGCAGACGATCAATAAAAACAAAACGCATAATGTCTTTATCTTATTTAATTTAATCATTTATACTTGGGTCCTTTTATATAGAGTTTATATGAGTTCAAAGGCATAATGTCACTTCCAACAACTTTTTGCATGATAGATGAATTTAATCGGAACTCCGTTTTGATCTGTGCTGTCTTTGCGTCACCGCCGGATACTGTGGGAGTAACTGATTCAAACCATGTACTGTCTTCAACAACAGAAGGAGCCCCTTTTTTAAGCATTACTTTTGTCTTTGTTCCTACATCCCCGGGATTTTTTGCGGTTGCTGATGTATGGCCCAGATAGAAATTAGCCATCTGTATCCTTGTCCGGCTCAACTGGAAAAGCCCTAAATGGATCGTAGCAACGATCGCGGTCATAAAGATCAGGGTGATAAGTATGATCAGCTCTGTAAATGCCTGGCCTTTCTTCTCCTTGATGAAATCAATGAATTTTTTAAATGATAGTTTCATCTTACCACCACCTGTATAACAATGATTTTGTTGGAACCAATTTTGCCGTAAATGTATCTTCACCGCCGCCAACCAGGATGGGCCAGCCTAAGCCATACGAATATTTATCATGAACATGCCCGCCGTAGGGCCGGGCAGCTGAATGTACACTGATCTTCTGAGTTTTAGAAAACCAGCTTGATACGGGTTTAAATTTAAAATGAGTACTTTCCGGGATCGTCTTGATAAAAGGCCCGGCTTTATCATAAAAACCCTGGTAATTCCCCTGGACCCTCATCCAGCTTATCATTCCCTTCCAGTCATACATAGAGTTCCTCTTTTTCTCCCCTAAACCGCAGAAAGTCTTTTTATTTTGACTAAACCTGGTCTTGGGCATCTTTGAATAGATCATACTGAGTCTCAATGTGTTG
Organism: Spirochaetota bacterium; assembly: GCA_018817865.1. Classification (GTDB taxonomy): domain Bacteria; phylum Spirochaetota; class JAHITG01; order JAHITG01; family JAHITG01; genus JAHITG01. The sequence continues at coordinate 32,363 of JAHITG010000292.1, read as the reverse complement.
GGGAAAAGCATCCTGTCATCCCCTGAAGGATACGGGTCGGAGGAAAGCAATATTTCCAAATTCCCTTTACCGCCCGATCTCCTATAAGCACTTAATGCCTCGCTCCTCGCTTTGATACCTGCCATTTGCGCCAATGTCATCTGTTTAAGCATAAACCTTTTTTCTATAATATGCATAAGGGGAGTAGTAACATAACAGATCCTCCCGCAGCATGGAAATACCGGAATACAAATCAATTCGCATATCCGGCAGGCCCAGATAAGTATATAATAATCTCGTATAGTATTTCTATTATTTCGTACGATCATGTTCAAATAATCCGCCTGTACCGAAGCACCGGAGATCATGGCCGCATCCACGGCACTCTGTTCCTTTACCGCTTTTATATAAAAATCACCTATGTTATAGATAAAAAAAGCGATCACACCTAAAAGCAGAATAATGAGGGCTACAAGACCCAGGGTCTGGCCGTCTTTTTGAAACATCCATCTTCTGAACATTTCAGTACTCCTTGTATACTGTATATTATACCCGTGATAAATATTCTTAAACTATTACATTCAAATCATCTGAAGTGTCAATCAAACTGGCAAAAGAGTAATTCCCCGTTACAAAATCTTCTTGCAATCCTGATGTCTTTCAGGTTGTCGCTAAATTAATATTTATTTGACAAAAAATGCATCAAATGCCTTTACCCTGCGGGCACAAGTAGGCCCGTCTATGGAGTGAAAATAGCTTATTTCAAGCGGGGCTACCCCCTTCGGGGAGGCTCCGCACAAGCCCCTTACTACATTACTTTTAATTTAGCGATATCCTGATTTGCCTCTTACTTATAATATATTAAATTCAGCCGCAAAGTCAAGTGTGTAAAAGTTCCTGTCACTATTCTTCAAGAAGTTTTTCAGCCTTCTTCATCTCTTCTTCAGCCCTGTCCTTCTCCCCCATGACGCTGTACAGGTTAGAGATATTGATCCTGTAGTTCGGGTTATCCGGTTCAAGTTTGATCGCCTGTTTATAGTAAATAAGCGCTTCATTTAATTTATTATCGAGAAAATAGGTATTGGCCAGGTTATTAAAATATTTTGCTTTATTGGGCTTCTGCTCCAATATCATTTCCAGATACCTCTGAGAGATCTTTACCTTGCCGATCCTGCCGTACGTTACGGCCAGCCTGTTCAATATGTCCACATCACGCGGATTTCTGGCAAGCTGTATCCGTAATTCATTGATCAATCCTTTTACCCCCAGACTGCCGAATCTCCTCCTGTCTTTATTTAGAAAAAGCTCCATGCTGCTTTTTGAAGGGAAAGGCGGTTCCCACTGAATATCAGGTAATGTTACGGGATAGAATGTCTCCCAGGCTTTTTTAACATCAACGATCGTAACAATGCCTTTTTCCGAAGCTTCAAGATACTCATTCGCTGCCGTGATCCAGGCATCTGAAAATCCCTTTTTGAACATTGTCGTCTCTATGGGAAGCCACGCGGTACCATCTTTAATAACATAGAGGTCCCTCTTACCGAACTCCTCCAAAGCATTTTCCTCCGGTACCTGGGTATCAAACATCATAAAGATGTGATCCTGAATATCAATAAATGCCGTGTTCAGTCCTATATTCTCCAGCAAAGCACAGTAAAGGGCGGAGCAGTCATCACAATCCCCTGTTTTATACCGCAAGGTATCCCGCGGATACTGGATCTGATCTATGATCTCGGTTGCCTTTTGCCTCTGCCTGTAGGGGCTCTGCGGATCAAGGACATAAGTGATACCTACAGCTCCTAAAGCATTGAAAATAACGGAGGCCTGTACAATAGAACGGGGAAGGTCCTTGATCCTTATGGTGCTGTACTGCTGGACCATGCCCCGGGCAAAAACTTTTACAGGCGGGTCCTTTGGTGTAACAAATGCTGCCAATTTATCAAAATTATCCCAAGTCATGGCATACCGGTTAAAGAGTTTAAATGATTTTGTCTGAGAGATCTGATGCCGTTTTCCCTCAGCCACATAATCTATCTTAATCTGCGCCTGCATGGGGGTATCTTCGGATATATTTAGAATTTCATTGTTAAATTCAGCAGGAAGCTTTACAACAATAGTATCACCGGAGGGTAACCGCTCAACCTCCTTGCTTTCGGAAGGAAAATCCATATACTTATTTACAAGCATGGAGACCTTTATCTTTTCAATAGGAATATTAGTATCATTCTTCACTTCCACATCCGATACCGAGTTCTTTGTATAATACTTATACATGGCCGGGAAAACATCTTTTATAATGATATTCCCGAAACCGAATTCCGCTAAAGATGCCGTGAATTTTCTGATCGCTATACTGATCATATGATTTTTAAAATAATCATCCGTATTATAGGCATAATCCAGCTGAAAAAAGAAGCTTCCAAATCCGTATTTTAAGCCTCCTCCCAATGTAAACGTCTTGATGGAATCTTTTATCTTAATACCGGCACGTGGGGACAGGATCCATTCCGGAAGGGCTTCCAGCCCGATATTGATGGTATTGGGAGAATCACTGATGATATTATAATCAAAGACCACTTCTGCATACTTGATCGGTTTATAAAAAAGGCCCGGTTTAATGACCGTAGGAAAGGAATGGGTTGATGTAATGTATTTAAGGCCGGTCCCGATATTCTGAAGAGAAATCCCCACGCGCAGGTTCTTTTCGATTTTATTATAGAATCTGAACAGATCGAACCTTGAAAGAAGGCCGATATCAAAGGCTATGCCCTGTCCCGTAAAATAATCTGCCGTGTCAGAAATTCCCATTGAGCTTTTTATATATTTTACATTGGCACCGATCCCGACCATATTAAAGAACTCCCTTCCAAAGGAGAGAGAGATAGCCATATCAGAATAATCCAGCTCCTTACCGGTCAGGTCCCCATTTGCCATTTCAGCCAGAGGTGACATTCCCATGTAAATAAAATTCAGTCCAAATGTTCCGAAATCCAGAGGCAGCGTAGCGGAAGCATTTTCATATAATATATCTTCATCATACATCATATGCATAAAGGATATCTCATATCCCTTAATAAAGGCCAGGCCGCCCGGATTCCAGTTTATGGTAGAGGCATCTTCTGCCACGGCAGAGTAGGCTCCGCCCATTGCACCGGCCCTGGCTCCTCCCGAAAGCAGGAGAAACCTGCCTACAGAAGTCGAATAATCCTGTGCAGCCAGACCTGAATAAAATATAAGTATTATCAGAAAATATAATGCTCTCCATAAACCTTTCATAATTCCTGATCCTCCTCTACCATACGATCAAAACACGTTTCTTTTTAACCCAGTGATCGGTCTTTACAAAGACCCAATAGATCCCGGGAGCTATCTTTGTCCCTGCTTCATTGATACCCTTCCATGTCTCTTTATGAGTATACGGATGATACCCGGCCGGTTTCTGAACATCTTTCAGCAGGGTCTTCACAATGGTCCCTTCAAGATTCACGATCTCGATGGTTACTTTAGAAGCCTGCCCGAGGTTATACGTTATAATACACTCCTGTCCGTCATCCAGATTCAGAAAATTATCAGAAGTCTTGAAATCATCCACTCCGGGAGCTTTGGGATCATGATAATACGAAGCTGTCAGCCATGTTGAACCCATAAATCCCTCATCAATCGTCTGGACACTGAAGTAGTAATAAGAGATCTTGGTCAGGTTCTTGATCCTCCAGATGCGGTTTCCCCCCGAGACTTTAGCCATTCTGACATTCCCCGGTCCGTTGAAATAATAGCTGTCCTTTTTCACCGGAACAGAGAGGATATCATTACCATTAGGACTGGTACCGATATTCAGGTTATAGGTCAGATGACTGATAGGAGTCTCGGAATCCGTTCCCGAACTCCAGGTAATGATAGCCTCATTACCGCTGAATTCCACTTCAAGGACTTTTGGCGGTGAGGGCGCCCGGTTGATGTTGTTGTTGGTCATCTTATTCAACCATATGATATCCGGCTGGTCAAAGCTGTTTCCAACGGCAAAATCCAGAAGGCCGTCCCTGTTAAAATCTGCTACAGACATTCGTTTGGATGCATAACTCCCGAGATAATTCCCGCTGTCCTTGAATGTCCCGAACCCGTTATTAAGCCAGACCATATCCGTATCATATTCATTAGCACAAAGGATATCAAGGTCACCGTCATTATCTACATCAGCAAGCTTCATATCTTTTGTGTCATTAGTAACAAAATCTATACTCCGTGCCTGGAACCGTGAACTTCCGGCAGATCCGAAACCTGCAGATCCATTATTCGTCCATATCTTTATAAGGGTCCTGGTACCGAAGACGATATCCAGATCTCCATCCAGGTCAATATCCCCGACATCAAGGGAAGTCGTTTCATACTTGCCCATGGACTGGCCGGAATCGGAAAACCCGCCGCTCCCGTTATTCATCAGTAACCGGTTCGCTTCTCCTCCATTGTTCCCGATGACCAGGTCCATGTAGGCATCATTATTAAAATCGGCAAATAAAGCAGCGGTTGTATTCCCTCCGGTCAGGATATTTTCACTCTCCTGAAAATTCCCGGTCCCGTCATTCAGATAAAGGGAATTTGCTCCTATGTTGGCTACAAAGATATCCACATCACCGTCATTATCAACATCACATAAGGCCACATCCCGGGTTATATCATTTCCAATAGATTGTTTAAGAACAAACTCTTTCCCGCCGGCATTCATAAAGATCTCATTCGGCTGTTCCGACAACTCTCCTATTTCCCCTTTGCAGTTCCCGGCAAAAGCATCATAAAATCCGTCATTATTAAAATCGGCAAATCGTATTACACGGGTGCTGTTCTTACCGATACTCTTGTACTCTGACAAAGAACCGCTGCCGTTATTGCGCCATATGATATTATAGGTCTGCTTGTAGTTGTTCTCAATAAGATCAAAATCGCCGTCATTATCAAAATCAAGAAAGGATACTCCATACGAATTATTCCGCCCGATGTGAGTACCGGAATCTTCAAAAGGAACATCCGGTGTCTTTGGTGTTACATTATCTATCTTTATATCATCAACATACCACCCCGGCAGGCTGGCATAGTCCCAGTCACTGTGGAAATAAAACCTGAATTTAATATATTTTCCGCCATACTGCGAAAGGTTCATCTCCTGGCGTACCCATCCTCCGCTGAATCCTCCCCAGAACTGCCGGTTATCCAGGTACTGGTTATACACCTGAGGATAACTGCCAACCTGTTCAAAAGAGGCTGTGGTAAGGCCGGCCAGCGTATCAGCACTGGCGATCTCAAGAGTTACCCCGTCACCGCTTCCCCAGGGAAACATTTTCATGGGATCCGCTTCCGAATCAAAATAATGATGAAACGAGAAGTATATCTGAGTTTCAGCCGTAACATCAAAAGGAGGCGATACCATATATTCCCAACTGTTATCTTCATTATAAAACTGATTGATCTTTGTTCCCCAGCATTTAATACCGGAATGAGCCTCTGACGGACCTACATTGGCCGGAGTACCCCATTCGAACAGCTTATCGTTCCCTTCTGAGATATAGCCGCCATTTCCGGATTCAAATTCCTCCTTATAAGGGAGGGTCTGGATCTCCTGGCAGATCACTGAAGGTGAATTATCGATCGGTGTAATAGGCTCACTGAATCCCTGTGATTTATTGGTAAAAACATAGGTTCCCGCTACTGCCGGAGTAACTGCCTTTTTATATCTGATCTGGAAGGACTCATTATAATCAAGGTTCTGAACATTTATGATCAGACGATTACTGTTCGCTATAGTCAGATTATAAGTGAACGTGCTGAATGTATCTAAAAATACATACCCTCGCCCGCTGCTATTATTGGTCTGGATCAAAGACCAGTCGTGCGGGAAGTCGATCTCGATCGATCCGATAAAAATATCTTCTTTTGCCGTATAGGTGATCGTATAATTATTGGTCGTATTCACAATAGCTGATTCCGGATAAATGGTAGCTGTTCCCGTACCGGCGATCGGAGGCGGTGTGGGCTGTACGGAGACGTCATCAATATACCATCCGGGAGAATTCAGTTGAGGGGCAGCAGGGCGTGATCCGAAGTCAAACCGTAGAATAATCTTGTTCCCTACATAAGGCAATAAATTAAAAGTGCGTTTCTCCCATCTCTTCTGATTTTCCCAGTCCATGCCGGAATATCCGTCCTGACCGTTCTTCGGGCCGGACCAGCTGAAGACCCAGGAATTGGGATAGTTCTTGGGATAACTGCCTAGAACCGCAAAGTCAGTAAAATTGGTAGAGACCATCACATTTCCGGCCATATCACTCATAGCCATATCACTCATATCATACCAGTGATAAAAGGCAAAATGGGCCTGGGTAGCAGAGGTCAGATCAATAATAGGAGAGGTCAGTTTGTCCAATACTCCCGGTACATTAACATTATCATCCAGTACAGTACCCCAAAGCCTGGATCCGGAATGGGCCGAGGAAGGACCCCAGGAAGGGATACCCCAATCCCAGAGTTCATGCGTGCTTCCTGCTTCTACCCACCCTCCATTATCACTGTCAAAGGTATGAGTAAAAGGTATCGAGATCGTATTCAGATTAACAATAACAGGAGAGCTGTTGATCTCTGTCAGGGGTTCCGTATCCAGAGCAGATCGTACTGAAAAGACTGATTCACCGATCAGCGCCGGTGAAACAGCATTGCTGTAGGCCAGAGTGAACCCGCCCTCTGCAGGGATATTGGTCACTGTTACCGTTACGATCCAAGGCCCTGCCCCGATAATATTCAGATCATAATTCACTTTTGCATTGGATAAGACGGATATGATCTTAATATATCCCGGATTAGCCGGAAATATCTTCTGAGGAGCTGTCCAGTTATTTGGTATTTCAAAGGTCACACTTCCATCATAAAAATTCTTTTCAGATAAATATAAAAAGGCATAATCAGCAGAGGTACTGGGAGCTGTTACACTGGGATTAACCGTTGCTGTTCCTGATCCGGCAATAGGCGGCCGATCTCTCTTTACATACAGATCATCAATATAAAATCCCGCATGGTTCGGTTCCCACCCTCTATTTACAAACCTGAATCTCATCTGCAAGATCTTCCCGGACAAGGAAGAAAGATCTATTATCTTCTGCTCCCATGCTGTTGTGGAATCAGCCCACCCGGGATAACTTTTAGTATAGGGGGGTGGAGAATAAAACCACTGCTCATCATAGTCAGTCGGATATTTACCAAAGACTTCAAAGGTCTGTCCCTTATTAGTAGAGATCATAAAATGGGCACCAAAAGAACCGGATCCCTGAAGATCAGCAAAATACTGAAAATCAATGATGGCATTTGTAATATTACTGAAATTGAAGAATGGGGTATACAGGCTGTAATTCTGATAATCAGGATCGAGAGTACTATTAAGCAGGGTTCCCCAGCACCTTGATCCGGAATAAGCTCCTGTTGGGCCGACTCCGGGCACACCCCACTCCCAGAAAGGAGTGAGATTCCCTACTGTAGAGAGATTGCCGTCATTACCTTCAAAATCCCTGAACCAGGGGAAAGATGAAATTAAGTTCATGACCCTGACCTCAGGAGTTTTATTTATTGGCGTCAATACTTCACCCTGCCTCATTGATCGTGTAATGAATTGCGCCGGACCCGTGGTGTTTTGAGCCACTGCATTGCTGTAGCATATATCAAAATCCATTCCTGCCGGCATATTGGTAATATTTATTGTTATAGTATTCCCCCCAACTCCCGGGATCTTATTGATTTTTACAGCAGAATTGGTCGAAACAATATACACATATCCAGGATTGGCCGGAATTGCCATCTGTGGAGGTGTCCATCCGCCCGGAATATCAACGGTTACAGTTCCATTATAGATCACTGTATCGGATGTATATTTCAATTTATAATAATTAGTTGAGGAGATATAAGTCGCAGCAGGCTGGATAGAACCCTGGCCTGATCCTGCAACGGGTGGAGTAGAGGCGATCACTTCAATATCATCCAGATAATAACCGGCAAAATTGGGGAACTGCCAATTTCCTGCTTTAAAGGCAAAATAGAGATTAACCACCTTATTAGTAAATGATGTCAAATCCACATAGACCTGCTCCCAACCGGAATTCTTTAAAGACCAGCAATAAGGTGAGGTCCCTCCCATTCCGAATGGTGGCATCATATCGGATGTATCATTATACCTGGTACCTAAATGAGCTTCCAGGATAAAGTAATTCGTACCGCCATTTGTGGATGCAAAGATAGCAGATCCATCATGCCCCATGTTCCTGTCATAATAGAATTCAAACCAGTGCCAAAAACTGATATAGACATTGGTGGTGATCCCTGTCAGGTCAATGGGTGGCAGATACAGGTTTTCCGGATTCCAGAAATTAATATCATAATAGCTTGAGATTTTAGTGGCCCAGCAGGAACTGCCGCTGTGTGCTGATGAAGGGCCAACACCGGATGGAGTACCATACTCCCACTGAGCCTTCTCACCCGTGGCATAAAGCCCGCCAACACCGGATTCAAAATTTTCGAAATAAGGCGGTACGATCAAAGGCTGAACAGCGACCCAGGGTGATTCATCAAGGTCCACCATGCCTTCCAGTATATTACCGGATTGCATGGTAAAACTATAGGTCCCGTATGAAGACGGAGCCACGGCTCCCACAGCTCCTGCCCCGTAAATGATCCGCAGGTCATCTCCAGGTTTCATGTTCGTTATCTGGACCGTGATAGTTCGTAAAACAATATCAGGGTCTAGCGCAATAACAGGTGAACCGGTTCCGGACTGGATCTGAACATACCCCTCTAAAGCACCATTACTGTCCTGAGGAGCAGACCAGCCTGCCGGGATCTCGAGGGAAACTTTTCCGCTATAGATACCTTTTTCCGCTTTATAATAAAATGTAATGGCGTTACTGCTGTTATTATAGACACTGACAGGCATGTTGGATGAGGTCCCTGTACCGGCGATCGGTACGGGAATATCTTTGATCACAAGATCATCTATATACCATCCGGGATGGTTATTATTCCATGAATCAGATTCGAAACGGAATCGAATCCAGATATTCTGTCCGGCATACGAGGTCAGGTCAAATGCAGCCTGCTGCCAATTCGTCCCCTCATTACGCGCATAACCGGGACCATTAAAAGCCATGACCCAACTTTGAGAGTACTCGTAGGGATAATCCCCCAGATTAGACCAGGTGGTACCGCTATTGGTCGATACTTCCACCCGGCCCGCATCATCGGTCATCATATCATCAAATTTATAGTAATGCCAGAATTCCAGCCCTGCATAGGAGACCGAAGTCAGATCAACATTAGTCAGAACCAGGTACTCCCTGTTCGTTGTGGAACTGCCGTAATTCCCTTCAATTATGGTTCCCCAGCATCGCTGTCCCGAAGGAACATTGGAAGGACCAACATATTTGGGGATCCCCCACTCCCAGCTGTAATTGATACAATCGATCTGTATCAGGCCCCCGTCATCCGATTCAAAATTATTGGAATAGATAATTGCGGAACTTGCATCTGCGACCGGAAAAGATAAAATCAATATTATCAATAATAGCTTTTTCATGATAGACCTCACACAATTGAATTAAAAATAAAATATGGGAAAAATGATCGCCGTAAAAAGCGGATAGAATATTTAATAAAATATTTTGAAGATATATGGCTTTTTTTTATCATAAACAAGCAATATAAATATTAAATAATTTAAATTGAACTATAAGAATACAATACTGTCTAATATAAAATGCAAGTACGAATAAAGTGCGGGCCTCTCCCTATCACTCTTCCCAGACTAATTCAGAAGGTTTAACCGGTGATTTGGATTTCTCAGAGACATCAGCACCGCGGACACCGGCAACAGCTGTCGGGCCTCCTTTGTCTGCTCCTCCGCCTTTTCCAAGCTTACTCTTCAGTGATTTCAATTTTGAAAGGACGGATTTTCCTTTGGTCCGCTTACTCGTTGCCAGATTTTTAACATCACCGACTTGATAGATTTTACTCTCTTTAATTTCTACAATGGACCCGTCTATGAATTTGAGTTTCGCTATTCCACCTTTAACCAGCTTTATCTGGTCCTTATCATCCAGTTTTACATTCAGCCTCGGTTTCATCCATTTCCCCTTCATAACATGGCGCTCGATCAATACATCTCCCTTATAGTACTGAAGTACGGCTACCTTCTTGGCATATACAGCCGTAATAGTTAACTCTGTTAAAAGGAAGATCAGACACAAAAGTATGCCTTTTAAAACTTTCATTTGTCACCCCCGGTTTAAAAAATCAGGTCATTTGATCTTTTTCTAATATATAATATACCTCAAAATTATTATATTTCAACTTTTCTTTCTCTTTTTTTTTATTATTCTACCTTTTCAGGATCACTTTACATATGGTATTTACATTTTCCCCTTTTATCACGACAAAATAGAGACCTGCGCCCAGAGCCTGTCCGACTCCTCCTTTTCCATCCCATACTGAATATGCTCCCGCCTGATAATATTGTTCCGGATAATCCTTAACAAGAGAATCTGCAATATTGTATATCCTGATCCGGGCATATCCTGCCTCAGCTATGACTATCTTTATTTCATGGTCATGTCCGATCTGAAAATAATTGGGATAAACACCTGTACGAGTGGTGGAGATAAAGGCCTCTCCGGCTGTATATTTATAAGTTATTGATGTAATCTCGCCGGCCCTGTTGGTTGCTCCAATCCTGTACCAGTATGATCCCTCTTCCAATGTATTATCAGGAAAAGAAGTACTGCCTGCTGTAACTGTTCCTATCAGGTTAAAGATAAGATTGTCACTGCTTCTGTATATCTTGAATCCTTCTTCATTGATCGTCATATCCTGCCAGCTGATCGTTGCAGCATTTTTCGAGATGAAAGAGGCAGAAAGAGAAGAGGGTACTGTGGGATAAGGAGGCTGAAGATATTTAATAGTAAAAAAATCATCATCCGCGCCATTATCTTTATATCCTGTAGCATAAACAAATCCTTTATTATCCACCGCAATTCTTTCAATCCTGTCATCACTCCCGCCGTTATATCCTTGAGTCCAGATCGTATTGCCATTCTGATCATATTTTATAATAAAATAATCATAATTAAGACCATTGTGCTTGAATCCCCCGACATAAACATATCCTAACGGACCGATATCAATGCCTCTGCCGTAATCGATCCCTCCCCCGTCAAATCCCTGAGTCCAGACCGTATTCCCGAGAGAGTCAAGTTTTATAGTATAAAAATCACTGTTCAGCTTATACCCTGTTATATAAACATTTCCAATGCTGTCCAGTACAATATCATGCGCTGCATCATCAGTAGCGGCCTGGCTGTCATACTGCTGTGTCCATATTGTTGTTCCATTGGTACTGTATTTCACAGTGTAATAATCCACATTAGGGCCGACGTCCCTGAACCCTGTCACATATACATATCCGGTATTATCATATACAATTCCGAACGGCCTTCCTGCAGGTCCGGACCGGGTCCAGTTCGTACTTCCATCACTGTTATATTTAATTAAAAAATAGTTCCAGTTATTACTCGGACCGGCTACATAAATAGCACCGGAATCATCCGCTGTTACAGCATGGCCGAAATCAGCCGCGCCACTGTTAAACCTCTGTGTAAATGTGCTGTTCCCGTTCAGGTCATATACCACAGTACAAAAATCAAAATCAGCGCCATTATCACTTGCCCCTGTAATATAAAGATAGGATGACCGTATCCGGGCATAATAGCCATCATCTCTCTGGCCGTTATCATAAACCTGTGACCAGACCGTATTTCCATCCGGGTCATATTTTATCGTAAAATAATCAAAATTCAGCCCGTTATGCTTTCTTCCGGTCACATACGCATTACCGAGATCATCCACATCGATCCCGTATCCGCTGTCATCTTCGGACCCCGGACTATTTATACGCTGTGTCCAGACCGTATACAGCTCAGCAGATAAAGAAATTGAAGCTAAAAAAATAATTATTATAATGAATAAGATCCTTCTCATGATACATTAATCTTTTCGGCACTTTACGGAATCACCTTCACAAATAATGAAGCCGAACAGAAGAAACAGCTACTGCAGTTTAATAAAAAATTTAATAGTCACAATCAAACTCATCAATATAAATATATCCTGTGATCTCCTGACCGGAGCTCATGCCGCCGCCGGAGCCAAGTTTTATACCCATATGTTCTATCTTGGTCAGGTCGATCCCGTCATTCCAGTTGATATCAGCCGGCAGAGCAGCACTGTACCGAACCCAGCTGCCAACCGAAGCGATATTCCGCCAGTCAGTGTCGCAGTAGGTCCAGGTATTGTCTTTGAAAGCCAGCTGTATCCCGCCCTTCCACTGCAGAGAAGCCGGTGCCCAGATGTAAACAGAGACGGTCTTCCCTGTCAGGTTGGTTCGGGCACAATCTACCCACATGTACCCGCTGTCATAGTTGACATTATTCTTTATCAGCCGGAAGTGACATTTCATGGACTGCGTCCCGGCCTGAGCTCTTTCATTTGTATTGATCGGAGCAGGAGGATCATAAAACGCCCTGTTGTTGATATAGTTGTCCGGATACCACCCCTGGAGTGTCCCGTCTTCCCAGTCATAATATCCTTCAGGCGTTGCAGGAGGTGCTGAAGCATTGCTCCATATCAGATCATCAATATAGATCGGCCCTGTATACTCATTTGAACTGGTACAGCTTCCGGCAGTTCCCACTTTGATCCCGATATACCTGGCATTACTGGCCACATTGGATGTAACGGTCCATCTGATATTCATCCAGGAATCTTCACTGCCGTAAATATTATTCCATTCACTCTCGATCCAGTTAAAACCTGCATCCTTCATATAGATCGTTACTCCGTTTTTAGCTGATGCTGTTCCGCCGGACCCGGCTGGACAATAGACCCAGATATTAACTTCTTTACCGTACAGATTGGTCCCGCTGCTTCCCATATCCCATTCCGCAAATCCGGTATTGTCACTGCACTTGAGATCATAATTCATCTGCAGAGAATAGGAACCGCTGTAAGCAACCGCGGCAGACTGCTGGACACTGGAACAGGCATTACCCGCATTATACCATGCAATGGGCTGGGATTCAAAACCGTAATTATCTCCCGGCGGAACAATATCCTCCCAGATAAAATCATCCATATAGATGGGCCCGTCATAATTGTTCTCAAGCGCAGAGCCGGTCCCGGGCGTAGAAAATTTTAATCCTACCTGACGAACATGCGATGCCCAGGCTTCATCAGGAAGGTCCCAGGTCAGTTTAAACCACTGATTGGTAATATATATATTATTCCAAGCACCCTGATAATAATTCCAGTCCGCATCCTTGGCAAAGAGGGTCAATCCGTTATAATGGGATGCGCTTCCCATGGACCCTGCGGGACAATATACATACACGCTCAATCTTTTTCCCCGCAGATACTGATCACCGATCTCCCAGTAGGCATCTCCCTTGCTGTAGTTTGCATGATCATATACCAGATGATAATCCATCTTTAAAGAACCAAAACCCTGATAGGCCCGCTCGGTGGTGCGTTCTACATTGGTACAGCCCATATCGGTAGTATACGTATCATATGCCCAGTTCACCGTATCATATTCAAAGTGATGGTTATCCCCTCCTCCGGACTGCACATTAATGGGCCAGTCCCACCAGAAGAGCCCTTTTAACCAGGTGATCGGCTTCCAGACCTTCATGGCAGCGGAATAGCATCTCTCCTGAAGAGGGAGGTTGATCACCGTCTTCTCCGACCACGGCTCTTTGGCTGCATAGTCCGCACTCCTGTAGCCGATCTCTGTAAAAAGTACATCCTTAACCTTACTCTGCCTGAAGGTATCTATCTCATTGACCCAGTTATGAGCCCCCCAGGTACCATTATAAGCATACCAGCCATTACTGATCTGTGCAACAGCGGGATCCTGTAATTCATTCAAAGGAAAATATGCATCGATCCCGATATAATCGAGAGAGTCCCAGAAACTGACATTTTGATACTCATTCCAGTTTGCGCAATAGATAACATCTCCATAAGTATAAATATTTCTAATAGAAGAGATGATATCATTCCAGTTTGCCTGATAAGAACTTCCGGATAATGTCTTCAGTTCTACACCTGCTGAAAACATCTCTACATTATTCTGCTGCGCCAGCCGTGCATACTGGGTAATGATCGTCTTGTAACTGGAGAACCATTGTGGTTTTGATGTTGGATTGAAAGCAGTGCGTGAATCTCCGTTCTGAGCATCCACATTGACCTTTAAAAAGACCTTCATGTTCCTTGAATGAATATCATTAATAATATTGGTTAAAGCACGGTCATCCGGTGTTTTAGTCCCATCCCTGTATATGACAGTAGAGGTTCCTGTATCCTGATAAACCATAAAATTCAGTGCTACATAATTTACATAATCAGCCTTCATCCGGTTCAGAGACTCTTCAGCCGTACTCGTGGAATACCCCCATTTCGAATAATCGATAAAGGAGATCCCTTTATTAGAAAAGCTGCTAAAATAATAATTCTTTAAGGAAAGCTCTGCGGGCTTACTCATGGGAGAAAACTCCGCATTCTGTACGTCATAACTGATAATATCGATATGAAGGCTTACATCCCCTGACTGTCCCTTTGTCAGGTATGGCAAGAGAAACACAAACATGATCAGAACAGGAATTATTATTCTCTTTTTAAATCCCATAATTATCTTCCTTACTTTCTTTCATATTATTTATCGGTTTAAAAGGATCCTCATTCAATACTAATTTTATAGTATACCGGTTTATTAGTGTTTTTATTCTTCTCTACCCAGCGAACCCATTTCACCCTGGTCTCATCGAACACATTCCCTTTATAATCCTCTGAATCAGGGCTCTGGTCCGGAGTCTCTTTTGTAGAATACTGTATCTTATAATTATTCCCTGAATTACTGGGCCCTTTTGATACACCCAGAATTATTTTATTATACAGGGGTATATCGGAATATTTAATGGTCTTTACTTTATCCTCCACCTTCTTTTCCTCCACTTCAGGTTCTTCGCCGAGGGATCTTTTTAAGCTGAGCGAACTTTTTTTATTTCTTCTCTCCCCGGAAGATGAAAACCTGTATGAAACAGAAAAACAATGAGAAGTGGAATTCAATTCACTGCTTGATAGTTTAAAACTGTAATCAAACTGAAGATCACTGTAATTGATACCCATTCCCGTATTAAATCCGTTATCATCATCAAGATCCAGCCCTCCCCTGAATTGATATCCCGCACGGACCATTAGAATATCACGGTATTTAAACTCAATGCCTGTATTCACTCCGAGCCCTTCATACTGATCATCCTTTATAATATCATTTGCAAAGAGCAGTCTAAAAGGAGTCTTTCCAGCTTTAAAATGACAGGCATAGGCTATTCCCAATTTATATGCGGTTGGTAATGGGTCTTCCTCTTCAATATATTTCAGACCGGGACCCAGATTTAAAACAGCTATTCCAAACGAAAACCGGTTTTTCTTTGAATCTGCTGATAACGGATGATATAACAGACCCAGATCAACAGCACCGGTGGAAGCGGAATACGTATATAATGTACTGTTGATCATTTTTAAAGTTGCACCTAATGAAATGTCACTATCCTTAAAAAGGATCCCGTAGGTTAACCCCAGTTTATAGCTGTTCCCTAAAGAACCGCGCTCAATAGTTCCTTCCTGATGATACAGATCAAAAAATCCCTGATGAAAAAAACCAAAATTAAGCCCTAAAGCACTCTGTCTTCCTATTGGATAAACTAAAGAGGCTGAACCGTAATGCATATCTTCGATCCCTTTTTGATAGGATATTGATCCTAAAAGATCTCTGATCAGCCCTATCCCGGCCGGATTATAAACAAGAGCATGGATATCATCAGACACAGCGGTAAACGCTCCTCCCATGCTCATCGGCCGTGGTTCCAGAGCCATCATAACGATCCCTGCTCCTCTTGTAGAGACACGTGTATTATCACCGTACATATTGCCGGACAGGCTCATTAATATTGAAAATATTAATATAAATATAATTGATCTCATAACATCATCATCTCCTTGATCCTATTTTACAACCACCACTTTCTTAATATCATTAAATGCCCCTGCACTCATCTTTATAAAATAGATCCCGCTTCCCACCCGGTTATTGCCATTATTATTCCCATACCAGTCATTCTGATATACACCGGGTAAAACAGGCTCATTGTTGTAAAATGTTTTTACGATCTCTCCCTTTACATTATAGATCTCAAGCATTACCTTCTCTTCCTTTTCAATGCTCCATTTTACGGACATCTTCTCTCCGCGCGCGGGATTAAAAAGATTGTTTACCGGGATCAGTTTATATCCGGTCATATCAAATCCCCGGATTAAAAATCCCTCCGGCAGAACCACGGTTTCATTATCCGGATTCTTAACAATAAGGTCCCATGCTCCTGTTTTAAAAGCTTTTGTCAGGTCAAAATCGGCTAATATCTTATCCGGTGTTACAACTACTTCAGTTGCATTTATATCAGATTGGCCGCTTTTTCTTAATTTTACTTCAGCTCCCTCCTGAAAGGCTTCACCGGTGATCGCGAGGGTAAAATCCTTATTAATATTAAAATCCTGCAGAGGAACGATCTCAGTAATTCGAAATGAAGGAATATAAGCCGGTACATGATAGATATCCATATAGAGGGTTGTTCCATAATTATTAGTCCCGGATGGAGGATTACTGCAGTTCACTCCTAAATAGAGATACAATGGGACAGGACTTACAACCGTCCTTCCGGCAACCGGATATGAGGCTAATTCTCCCTGTAACTGCGTGCCCCGGATCAGATCAAAACTTTCAGGGGCCTGGGTCCAGTCATTATCACGACGATCCTTGATATATCCCCACGCAATATCATTGGAGCAGGGAACACCGCCGGGTTGAACCGAAGTAAAGATCTTCCATAACAGGTCAAGCCTGCTGTCAGGAACAGGACAGCTTATCAATCCGGCATAAGGAGCCGTTCCCGTATAATTCGTGTTATAAGTGTAGATCCTGATACCCCATGCTGCATTGGTCGATTCATTGGAATAATGAACAGTAACATACTGAGGAGAGGTGATGAACCGCTTGTCATCATCCGTAACATTATTGGTATTGAAAGAGACATTCGTGACAAGGTTGTTATCACTGACATTTCTAACCTCAACAAATAATGAATAATCAGCAAAAAGAATATAAAAAGGCAGCAGGATAAGAATAAGCACGCTTATGATGAAAGCTATAGACGATCCTCTTTTAATTAATCTGATCTTTTTCATGATCATTCCTTAAAATAAGCCTTTCCTCTTTTTTCCTCTTTTCTGCTGATAAAAAATGAAAATTCTTTTACTTTTTTAAATTCCGCTCTTTCAGGAAACCCCTTATACGTAATGATCATCTTTCCTTTATAATTTCCGTTAAAGGTACTCTCCTTACAGGTGATCCGGTACACTTTCTTCTCATCAGCTATTACCGGCTCCATGTTGCTTAAAGGGAGATAGGCGACCCTGGTATTATCCGGTTTGGAGAGAATTAAATATCCCTGTGGTATAATATGAGTATTCCCGTTGTTTTTAAGGGTAATATCAAAATAACAGGCAGGATTCAGGCCGGAAGATTTACTGACCTTTATACTTTCAATTTCAATATTCTTTTTTTCATTCCCCTTTCTTCCGGCAAAAAGAGAAACACCCACACGGGTCTTCAATCTTATGTTTTTTCTTGGAAGTTCACAAGAAAAATATACCATGGCATTCACTTCCCGGGTAATATCCGATGGTAAATGGACCCTGCATGAGATCCTCTTTTTCTCTCCGGCTTTTAATTGAAATCCCCGTGTGTCGAGATCCAGCCATCTAGTCCATGTAATATCTTTTAGATCCTGAGTCTGTCCCCAATCCTCCGGTTCAATTGTGATCTTCAGGTCCTGCTGTCCCGAATTCATGATCTCAAAAAAAACCTCTCTCTCCTCTCCTGCGGTCAGTACCATCTGCTGAACAGCTGGCGTAACTTTGATCCGGGCAAAAGAAGAAGAAATATTCAACAGGAGCACGATAACGCCCAACAATCCTATTTGATATGATCTTTTCATATAAATCATCTTCCAAATACTTAATTATTTAATCTGTCTGAACATAGACCCGTATATAGCGGTTCCCGGTGATACTTTTATTCCTGACCCTCATGGAGACAATAAACATATATTTTTTATTCCGGTAATCGTCTTTATCAGGAAAATCAAGGTACATCTTTACATATTTTGTCTGTTTAGGGCCCACCTTGATATTCACATCGCTGAAACTTAACAGTTGCGGGTCCGGGCAGGGAATATAATCATCCGGAATACTGCTGACTGTATCCTTGATCGGAAGGCTTTCTATTTCATATTCAAATGAGTCTGTATTGTTATTCCGGATACTGAGTATTACGCCCTTCTCTGCCAGGTCAGTCCGCACACCAGTTATAATATTTGAGACAACGGATTTTAACGGCAATACATCAAAATTTAAATTAACCTGTTTATCTAAAACTCCAGTATCATCAATTTTATCTTTGTAAACCGTAAAGAGCAATCGGCTGCGCAGGGCCGCTTCAAATCCGAACATGCCTTTTCTTCCGAGTTTAGAGCCGGAAGAAAGGATATTTACTTCGTATTTTCCGCCAAGGTACTTTTTATTATCAGGGATCGTAATAATAATATCACTTTTAGCTGATCCGTCCGGGTCCAGGATAAAATCCGTCTTTGATAATGTGATCCATCCCAGATCAGGAATAGGCTCAAATCCGGATTTGACCTTATCCGGCATTACCGGCTTAATGGTAAGCTGAATTCTTTTTGGGGATGTGTTAAAAACTTCTATCGGAAAATTAGCGATCTTTCCAATGTTATAACTTTTCCCGATATGAAGGTTCTCCAGAAGAACCTCTGCAAAAGAGGTTTTCAAACCGCCGGAATAGCTATTAGAGGGATTTCCCCATAAGATGATCATAATAGCCGCAATAAATATTACAGAAGACTGCTTGAACTTTTTCCCTGTCATAATTTTTCCCCTGATTTAAAAATGTTGCTATTCGCTGTCTGTAAAATGTAAACTACATAAAGAATGTTTACATTTTACAGACAACCTTATATCAATGTCCGGTTCCTTTCGGGCGGACATTGATATAAGAATTGTATTGAAAAATACTATGGGGTCGTAACAGCAGAAACTCGTACTGTAACAGTTTCCTGATCTCCAACACTGGCACCTGTTGGCGGCTGAAATCTGAACCGCATACTTAATATCTGTCCCGGAGGAACATTAACGCCATTCCTTATGGCATCACCACCGTTCTTGGCATATGCAGTTGCACTGCAGGCTGTAGATGTGGCCGTGACAATATCTTCATTAGCGAAATTAGCATCAGCTAATGTCTCATCATAGACACAGAAGATACCCTGTAAAACAAATGCATTAGCAGCAGGAGTAGTTGTAGTAGAAGCTGTCCAGTTGGTGGTAATACACTGTACGGACAGGTCAGCATTGTCTGAACCGTCATTTACAATAGTTCCTTTATAATCGGGGCCTGAAATAGTGAAGACACCTAAAGGAACTCCCCAGTTAACATCCGGGAAATCACTTCTGATACTCAATCCGGAATTCACGATCGTGATATTAAGAAAAATATCATCTTGAGTAGCAGATTTTGCCATGGTAGTGAAACCGGCTACCATTGCCAGGGTTAAGGTTAATACTAATAATTTCTTCATAATAACCTCCTCCTTAATTAAATTTGTTATTTAAACGATTTTGCGAAAACGCTTTAACTGATGAAGCAAAAAAAATTCTGCCCCCTATCCTATTTAATATTGGGATATCGCTTTCCCTAAATCGCTTTCATAATATAATATAACATATTTTTCCTATTAGTCAAGAAAAAAATATATATTTTACAGATAATTTAAAGAACCGAGACATTGTACCTGTCCCGGTTCTTTTCGGTTCTTTTTGTTTAGTTTTAATATTTTCACCTTTAAACCATATTTTTCCCATTTTCTGATTGAAATCCAAAATGGAAGGATTATATTAGAATGCCCTTAAGGAGATCGTTATGAATTCTAAGATAAAAAAATTTGAGAGACCGTCGTGGCATGACCATTGGCTCGGTATTGCTAAAGTCGTAGCTAAAAGAAGCACCTGCCTGCGCAGAAGATTCGGAGCAGTGGTCGTAAAGAATAATGTCCTTTTAGCATCCGGTTATAACGGTGCTCCCCGGAACACAC
Source organism: Spirochaetota bacterium (assembly GCA_018817865.1). GTDB lineage: Bacteria > Spirochaetota > JAHITG01 > JAHITG01 > JAHITG01 > JAHITG01. The sequence goes on along the minus strand of JAHITG010000292.1, from coordinate 12,024 downwards.
CGAACTGTACTGACCTGGGAAGGTGTTACCGTAAAGAACGTAATATACCCTCCGGAAGCCATTATGAAAAATGCCGGTCCGTCCATGCGGAAGCAAATACCATCATTAATTCCGCCAGAGAAGGGATCTCGATCAAAGATACGGTCATGTATCTTTACGGTGAAAACTTTGATGATAACTCTGTTATTGAAGCAAAACCATGCAAGATGTGCAGGCGCATGATCATCAATGTCGGGATAACAAAAGTGATCACGTCCTATAATAATAAAATAATAACATATGAAGCACAGAGCTGGATCGATGAAACGAACAAGGATCCATTTAAAGAACTGGATGAAGAAGGATATTGATCTATTTTTTCTTTAACACCGGTGCCACATATATGATCTTCTTTTGCGGGACATCATAGATCTCCATGACCGGAGTATTCCTGTATTTATTCTGTAGAATATATGATTGTAAAACCGGATACACTTTCATGATACCGATAAAAACAGAAAATTCCGTTCGGAACGGAAATTCAGCAACAATACTTTTAACTTTAGAGATTTTTTTAACACTATACTTTTTTTTGATCAGCGGAATCTTTTTATAATCTTTTTTTTCCAGAATAATTCCCACATCACTCTTTAATTCCTCTTTTTTCTTTTCCCGTGGATCATCATAATATATTCCGAATCCTTTAAACGTCTCGACCTTCATATCCTTTTTTAACGCGTAATAGATCTTATCCATAACTTTTCCTGTCTCTTTATAATCCCCTGTATATCTTTCATATACCAGCTGATAGGGACCCGTCATCTTTTCGCTGATCACCACTTTTGTAAAGAGTCCCGAATAGACCAGGAAAAAACCGAACAACAGAACCAATCCTACTAAAATAAATAATAATACTTTTTTCATCTTTATCCTCCATGTGAAAGGCTATCATTTTCAAAATAATGAACTGTTTTAAAATGTCAAAACTATTTGATCCGTCTGAAAACAATCGCTTTATTTTATCAAATGCCTGTAATAAGTATATACCTGAAGGATACCCATAATGGTCTTGGCATCTGAAAGCTTTTTTTTCTCGATCATCTCCAGCAGCTCCGGGATCGAAAAAACCCTTGTAAGGATCTTTTCATCCGGGTCTAGATTTGGCTTCGTCTTTTTCAGGTCCTTTGCAAAAAATATGATCGTCTTTTCATCAGTAAATCCGGGAGAAGAGAACGCTGCCCCGACTTTTATCAGTTTTCCGGCAATAAAACCCGTCTCCTCCTTCAGCTCTCTTTTTGCAGCATGGAATGGTGTTTCCCCCTCGTCGATCAGGCCGGCAGGTAATTCCCATATTGGTCTCTTGATCACCGGGCGATATTGTTTTACCAGAAGCACCCTGTTTTTTTCTATCAAAGGAACAATAGCAACCGCTCCCCTGTGAAGAACAAATTCATACATGGATGAATGCCCATCCGGAAAAGTGACCTCTTCATTTTTTACCGTAATGATCTTACCCTTATAAATAACGGACATGTTCACTCCTTATACTTTTATTTCTTATAGACCGCTATACAAAAACCATAAACCAAAAAAGATCAGAAAAATCCCGCAGATAAAGATAATACTATGGTAGGTCCTATCATGAAAAAACTTCTTTCCTCTGCTGAATGTATAAGAGATAAAACTGTACCATATCAGATCTGAAAGAATATGGCCTGAAAAGAAGAGGGTGATCCCTAAAAATCCATATTTCAACGCTTTTATAACATAACCAAGCCCGATCGTGACCCACCAGATCGTCCAGTAAGGATTGGACAGGCTGACCACTATTCCGCTGATGATCGGGTGGGAAAAAACTTTTTTTAATGCGGATTTTTCTGTCGTTCCTGTCGGAACAGTACTTTTGCGATGATTGATCATCAGGTCTATCCCCAGTGCGATAAGGATCGCTCCACCTGCAATAAAGACGACTTTCATTGCCAGCGGTGCAGAGATAACATTTTTAAAACCAAGAACGATCGCAATCAAAAGGCTTATCTCCAGGATCATATGTCCCAGAATAACCAGCGGTCCGGCAATAAAGCCTCTTTTCACTGAGTGTGAGATCGTGATCGTCATCAATGGCCCCGGCATCAGAGCACCGGAGAGACCCACGATAAATGCTCCGCTGAATATTAAAATTAATTCCATTATCATACCTTAAACACAAATATAATTTCGATTTTTTCATTTTCAACTTATTATACTTTTATTATATGTATTATATGAAAAAATGGCGGCATGAAGACCATTGATCAGATCAAACTGGAAAGCCTGAAATCATATATGATCTGATCAAGCATCTTTTTTGCTTTAAGGAAGATTTCTGAATTTTTAAGTTCTTCTGAAATGTCATCATGAACCTGCTCAATTGTTTTAAAGAATATCCTGATCTCTTTCAGTAACAGTGCTCCTTCTTTTAAAAAGATCATATGCGTTTTTTCCACGCCGTATTTCGAAAGGTTCAATCCGTATCGTTCGACTTCATAGGGAAACTTCTCTGAAATTGACAAAATAAAAGACTGCATGGTTTCAGTAAGACTATTGTATCTTAGCAGCACCTTTGCTCCGACTCTGCCGAAGGCACCCTTCTCAAGGGGAAGCCAGCAAAGATGATAAAATTCCTGAATGGCCCCGCAAAAATATTTCGCTTCATCCGAAAGTTCCGATGCTGCAAACAATTCGGGATACTTCAGCCATCTTTTTTCCAGCTCTTCTATATACTTTTCAACCTTTCTGGTAAACGGCTTCTCGATCCGGATCCGTTTCTCCTCCTGTATCCTGTCAAACTTCTTTTTCAGATCTTCGAAAAAAGAGACCTCAGCATAGGCAAAAGACTCCAGATTGCTATCGCTCTTTAAAGCTTCCATGTACCGATCTTCAAATGCTTTTTTATCAAAAAATCCCTTTCCATAGGACACAGCATATTCTTCATACTGGTCTGATAGTTTTTGGATGATCTCCTTGATCTCTTTGTGTGTCAGTTTTTTACTCATTACTTTTAAATGATTCTCCTTTTTGCGATCTTTAAAACGAACCCTGCTTTAACAATTTTTTAAATATCCGCATACTATAATCACTGCATATCGTGATCCTCTTTAAATTAAATTTATCATCTGTAATTTTAGGGATACCCATATCAACATTAAAAAGAGCTTTATATCCGGCTTTTTGTGCCAGTTTTATAACATCTTTACTATATCCGCCAAAAGGAAAAGCAAAATAGCCTATGGATGTTTGGAGTTTGCTCTCGAGAAGCACTTTTGAAGCCTCCAGCTCCCATTTTACTCTTTCGAGGTATAACTTATACTGCTCCCCTTTTTTTCGTTTATGAAGCCATGGATGGCTGTGGGAATGTGACTGAGGTGTAATGTTATGTTTCATCATTTCCCTGATCTGATCCCAGCTTAAAGCCCCCGGGTAAATATTAATAAATCCGTTCGTATATAAAAATAAAGTTGCCGAAAAGCCATATTTTTTTAATATGGGAAAAGCAGTATCATAAACAGACCTGTAACCGTCATCAAAAGTGATGGCACATACTTTTCCTTTAAAAGGTATCTTATATTTTATATGGAGGACCACATCATCCAGGCTGATCACATTATAATTATTTTTATGCAGGTATTCCATCTGTTTTCGGAACTGTTCTCCAGAGACAGAATACGGACCCTTAGTATCAAACGAATGATAACAAAGTATCGGAACTTTAACTACTTCATTCCCACCGGAATCTTTTAACAGAAAGACTTCCTTTTTTTCGATCGCATTTTCATTTTCATTCTCATCAGGATCCTGCGTGATCTTTTGTTTCTTACTATCCTGAAGACCATCTCCGGAGCGGGAGTTCATCTTCAACTGTCTGATCTCTTTATTCACCAGAAGCACATCATGTTTTAATAGCCGATTATCTGAGAACAATTCTTTGATCTTTTCACTATAACCGGATATTTTCTTACTCTGTTCTTCATTTTGAATGATCATTTTACGATAATTTTTTGCCTTTTGTGCTGTGAAGGCCTTTAATACTGCGGCTTCCTTCTGCAGTTCCTCGTATCGACCCCTCATGCCTGCCAGTTCAACCTTTAATGTTTCTATCTTATGGCCGTGGTCCTGGTTTAAATAGAGATCAATATCTTTTTGCAGAGTTAAATTCTTATTATTTAATTCCATGATATTATTTTTCAGCTGTTCGATCTTCAGATCCTTTTCTTGTAATCTAATCATATTCCTCTGTTGATATTTAAGAAGCTCTTTTTCTTTTTCACTTTTATTATTATATTTCTGATCAAGCTCCCTGTTCTCTTTATCATATTGTGCCAGCTGTTCCACAATATCCGTGTTCTTCTTCTCTTCTGCTTTCAGAGCTTCACTTAGCTGCTGTAACTTCCTGAGTTGATCTGTGTTTTTTGTCTTTAACTTCTTATAACGCTTTATTGTGATCTGAATTTGCTTCTTCTCCCCTTTTAGCGATGTTTTTACATCACTTAGTTCCTGCTTTAATTTGTTAACTTCTTTCTCATATCGGGAAAGGGTAATAATATTATTCCCATCCCTCTTTTTATATAATGAGATCTCTTTTTCATGTTCATCCGCGAGTTTTTTCAACTTCTCTTCATATTCCGATCCAAGTGTACTGATCTGCAGATTCTTCTTTGTGAGCTGATCATAATAAAGCGACTCGGTTGTCTTTAATTTTTTCTCTAACTCTTCTTTCTCTTCAGAATATTTCAAGCTCTCTTTCTTAAGGACCTGGTTCTCCCCTTCCAATCCACTGTTATATTCCTGAACTACTGCACTCCTTTGTCTGAACTCAGAAAGGTCTTTTTCTAAATTAATAATTTTTATCTGATATTGAAGACTCTCCTGAAAAAGATCTTTATTCATTTCACTGATCTCATTATACTTCTTCTTGTTCTTCTGGAACAGCTCCCGCTCTTCATCGGCTTTTTCTGTGATCATTTTTTTCTCTTCTTCAAGATTTTCTGCTTCTTCCTGTAATTTTTCAATCTCTTTTTCCTGCTGCTTGATCAATGAATCATACTTCTCTTCTTTTTCATCAATTTTTTTAGAATACCCTTTTTTTTGCTCCTGTATTCTTTTTTCCAATTCTCCTGATAAAATCTGTAACTTATTCTTATCATCATAATGGATCTCTTTCAACTTTTTAAGCTTTCGTTCATAAAAGGTTTTCTGATCATTATTACCCTTCTTCAATCCTGCAGTCTGCCTCTGCATCTGGTTACTCATCTCTACAACTCTATTTAATAGGATCATTTCCTGATTATTAAACTTTTCATTTAAATTACTAATAGACTGTTGATACTGATCATTCATTTTTTGTGATCCTTCCTGATTTTTTGCCAGTTGTTGCTCAAAAGACTTCTTTTGAGAATGCAATTCATTCTGAAAATTTTCTATTACCAGCCGGGACTCATTACTGATCTCCTCAATATTTCGTTCTAACTGCTGTGTATGGTCCCAATACATCTTCTCCTGATAAGATAACTTTGCCTGCAGGTCATTTATTTTTTTCTGATAATCATTATCATTCATGATCACTTTTTGCTCATTCTTGAAAAGCTTCTGATGCTCTAAAGCGTAATACTTCTTCCTGTCTTCTACTTCTTCTTTTAATAACAAGATCTTATGTGAAAGATAATTACTCAAACTCTGATTACTCCCTTCCATCCGTTTGATCTCATCTTCATATGCTTTTTTCTGATTCTCAATGTTGATCTCAAGATCATGTATCTGTAATTGCATTGCCTCATTCTTCACTTTAAACTCTTCAGATGTCATCTCTTGTGACGGACCCGGATGAAGAGCAGCATCTCTATTTGAAATTTCCTCGTTCAAATGAGCGATCTGCTCTTGAATAGCTTGAAGTCGATCCTGATATCTTCTATTTTCATCATATAATCGTTCATTACTTGCGATCAGAAGATCAAACTGTGATTGCATGATGGCCTTTTGACGGTTATCATCTTTTGCCTCCTTATTCCGAGTAATACCTATAACTCTTTTTTGAAAATTACTTTTATTGGTAATGGCCTGATCTTTCTTTTCTTGATGCATTTCAGGACCTGTCTGCTCCTTTTTTTCCGGAACAGATACAGCAATGACCGTAGGTTCCTTCTTTTCATCTATAACATCTTTCATTTCTCGTTTCAATGAAACCATCGACTGTTTTAAAGTCTTAGATCTGGTTCTTAACAAACCCGTGTTTATCTTCTTTCCGATAGCTGTAGATGTTCCTGATTCATATAGTATTATCTTATGCTCTCCCATCTTCAAACAGGCATCAGCCATGTCGAATTGTTTTTTAATAAGAGCTGAATTCCTCTTATAATTCAATTTCATTGAATGGATGTATTTCAGACAGGCATCAGCCAGGTTGATATAGATCCGGGGATCGTCCTTTTCAAACTGAAGTGCCATGGAATACGCCCTAATAGCTGCATCATACTTTTTATTCTGGTAATTCTGCAAACCGGCTTGAAAATATTTATTGTGCTCTTCCTGGGAAAAAACTGAAGAAGATAAAAGCAACAAAATCCATATTATTCCCATAAAACTGAAAATTCTTTTATAAACTGTCATTTCCAGCCTCCTTATATACTCTTTTCAGGTTCAATAAAATGTAAACAGATAATTATACCTATTATTAAATTCGGTTAAAAAAATATCTTCTGTAATAATTAAAGAAGAAAGAGCCGTACTGCTTTCTGTTGACATTAATATTTATTGTGATATCCTATATTTTAAGGAGGAAGTGCATGTCAAAACAACTTAAAGCAGTTATCCGGATCATGGCTTTTTTTCTGTTAATATGGTTCCTGTCATTTCCAACCGGTCTAAATGCAAAAGAACCTGAACGCTGGAGCTTTATTGTAACCGGGGACAGCAGAGGTTATCAAAACGGGATCAATGAAGAAGTGGTGAGGACCCTTGCCAGGCAGATCATAAAAGAGAATCCAACGCTTGTTCTCTTCCCCGGTGACCTTGTTAATGGATATGTGGATTATGAAGAGACAGTTCAGCAGCTTCTCAACTGGAGGCGGTCATTTATGGAGCCTTTACATAAAAAGAATATAAAAGTCTATCCTGTAAGGGGGAACCATGACCTTGTAAAAGATGAATATCCCGAAAGGGCATGGAACGATGTCTTTATGGGAAAATATGCCCTGCCGTCAAACGGTCCGGAGGGAGAAAAGAATATCACTTATTCATTCACTAACCAAAATGCATTTTTTATCGGACTGGACACTTATATTGACAGGAGCAAAGTCAATCAAAAATGGCTTGATAAGCAACTTAAAAAAAATTCTCTCCCTCATGTTTTTTTATATGCACATGAACCGGCATACACACTGGAGGGTGGTCATTATGATGCCTTAGCCATTCATGAAAAAGCAAGAGACACCTTTGTAGAAAGTATACTGGGTGCTGGCGGTATAATTTATTTCTGCGGACATGATCACTGGTATGATCATGCAAAAATAGAATTTCAGGATGAATTATGGTTTCACCAGTTTATTGTCGGCACTGCCGGAGCTCCCCTGCGAGTTTGGCATTCCAGGCAGTACAGAGAGCCGGATGTCATTCAGGTCGCGCATTCGGAAAAGTATGGCTATATGGTTGTTGAAGTCGACGGATCAAGCATCAGTATGGAAATGAAAGTCTTTGATGAAAACGGCTCTATTAAAACTGTAGACACCTTCAATTATAAAGTGAAAAAATGATCGCGCTTAATGTGAGGATGATCCATCCTTACAGAAAAGGGTACAGAAAAGGGGACGGTGCGTGACATTGTGACATCATTCTAGTATTCCTTTAACTAAAATGTCACAATGTCACGCACCGTCCCCTTTTCTTTGGTATCCTGCTTCTGTAAATAATAATACCCGTAACGATCTCCTGCATACTCACACATCCTTAGGGCATATACTTGACTATTAAAAATAATTATATATAATTGAGTATTATGAAATACAGTTTCTGTTTTACAATTAAAAAAGTCATTAAAGAAGACTCTGTTAAAGAGCACTCGGACAATCACATGTATATAAAGAATAAAGACAATAATGAAGTCGAAATCCTATGCGGCCCATGGAGAGACACTGAAACTGAAGCGAAAAAAGACGAAGAGCTCTATAAAAAAGATAAAAAGGCCTTCAAAAAACTGATAAAGGAATAAACATGGGATTAAAGACTCAACAGGGCATTGTTATCTATTCCGATAAGATCCTGAATGGTGAAAAACTCCAGGCCCTGATCCAAAAAATAACTCCGGAATGTATCACCATCTATATCCCTATAAATAATATTATCATTGAAAAAAATACGATACTCTTTATAAACTTCTGGGATGATCAAGCAACGTATGAATTCAAATCAGTAGCCCTGAACTCTAAACAAAATAAAGAAAATTTACTGGACATCTCCCGTCCCACAACTTTAAAGAAGATATTCAACCGTTCCTTTCCGAGGATCAATGCTAAGATAACTGCGGCTATATATGATTTCGAAGGGATCAACAGGACTCAATGTATTATTGCTGATCTCAGCGCAGGCGGGGCCATGGTCACAGCAAAAATAGGGCGTAAACAAGGAGATCTGGTTAAACTGGCATTTTCGCTTCCAAACGAAAAATTAATGGAGGATGTCCCCGGAAAGATCGTCTGGATAAAGCCTGAAGACAGATCGTTTTCTAACTATGGCATCCAGTTTCAATTATCCGAGATCCGGCGTAAGATATTGATCAAATTCATCAACGAAGAACTCAAAAAAGGGAATAGGAAGGAATAAACTATAAGGTAAGCTTCTTAAGCTTTTTTTAGACAATTTCTGATCTCACCAACATAGAATCTGTGATAATCCGCACCGGGATAATTATTCATAAGTCCCTTATCAATAAAATGCTTCGGATCAATATTATCCGCGTAAATCTTTTTGCACTCGAATACAAGGCTGGCCTCATCAAAATAGACTGCACCTGTCTCACCGATCACAGGATTTACTTGTGCCTTTTTTATTTTATCTTCCTGCCGGCCGGATACGGTTCCGAAATAGGTTAACAGCTCCCTGTGTTTCTTCTCAAAAAAAGAGAGTGTAAAATACTCATTTTTTTCCATTAATTCATATGTATAACGGCTTGGCCTGACAAAACAGATACAGACATTCAACCTCCATAATACGCCCATAGTTCCCCAACCCGCTGTCATGGCATTATAAGACTTCTCTGTTCCGGCCGTTAACAGCATCCATTCCCGGCCTATGGCTTTAAAAAAATTATTATGAAGCTGCTCAGCATTTATTTTCTGAAAACTGCTCATAAATGCACTCCTTACCACTTGATAAAATATATAGTTAATGTACTGATATGGTTTATTTTGTCAAAAATTAATTTGATTCAATAAAAGAAGTTGCTTTATTATGAAATATTAGTATAATTGGTATTCTAATATTTCGGGAATTTTTTATGAATAAAAAAGCCTATTATATTTTATCCATTCTGATATTGGTTATCTTGATCATGATCAGGGCTAATTCGCTTAATTCCAGGGAAAAAACGATCTGTTTCAGTAAAATACTGCTCAATGATCACTTTGAACAGATCACGTCCATCCGGGTCTTAAAAACCAGCGGATACATTACCGCAGGCTATAAGGCTACTAAAACAGAAAGCGATATTTGGATCACAAGGTTAAATAGATATGGAAAAATAATTTGGGAAAAAACTTATGGCAGTAAAGCCTGGGATAAAGCTAATTCGATCTTGCCGACCAGTGATAAGGGTTATGTTGTTATCGGGGAGACGATATCCAAACATGCGATGGGACGCATGGCACAGGTGCTGAAACTGGATAAAAACGGAAAACTGGTCTGGAGAAAGTATTTCAATTACGGGGATGATAATGAGGTAAATGATGTTATTATTAAAACCAATGGAAACTATATTATTGTAGGATCAATCTTTTTTCAGAAAAAGAAAAAATCATATTTATGGATACTGGAGCTGAATACCAAAGGGCATGTGATCATGAATAAAACACTTGGCGGTAATAACTGGAATGCAGGTTATTCCATAAAAAAGACATACGATAAAGGATATATTATTGCAGGTGTAACCGAAACGAAAAAAACGGGTTTAAAGGATATATGGATCGTTAAATTCAATAAAACCTTTAAAAAATTATGGGAGAAAAAATACGGTAACCTGTACTGGGATTCTGCTAATTCGATCATCGAGACTTCAAGGACCAATTACATTGTCGCCGGGTATACCTACCGCAGTGATTCCGGTAAAAGCAGTGCCTGGATCCTTAAACTGGACAGAAGAGGAAAAAAATTATGGGACAGGGTATATGGAGGAAAAAACTGGGATGATGCCGCATCTGTCATAGAAACCGGAAATGAAGAGTATGTCTTTACCGGGTATACCAGGTCAAAAGGCCTTAATAATAAGGACGGCTGGATGGTTAAAATAGATAACAATGGAAAAATACTATGGGACCGCACCTACGGTGATCTGAACGATGACGAGATCCTTTCGATAGCATCTACTGATGACGGATTTATTGCAGCAGGATATTCTATCTCCCCGGAAGCGGAAGTACAGGATGCATGGATACTAAAAACCGACAATGACGGGAATTACCGGCCCGCTAAACCGGAAATATTCAGTAAATTCGATATTTCATCCTATAAAAAGCCAAAAGAAGATATGAAATTTTACCTCCTGTGGGACAAGATCTACGGATCGGAAAAAGAGGAAGCGATCCTTTCTATATGCAGTACAGAAAATGACGATTTTATTGCAGCCGGTTTTACGGAATCAAAAGGAAAGAATATGAGAGATGCCCTTATCGCAGGAATAAATAAAAACGGCTCTTTACAATGGGGCAGGACCTATGGCGGGAACAGCGATGATCAGATCAATTCCATCCAGATAGCTCCTGACGGAATGATCATCGCGACAGGTTATACCCGTTCGAAAGGACAAGGAAAAGCAGATGTCTGGGTACTGAAATTGAATTATAAGGGCTTTAAACTCTGGGAAAAAACGTTCGGGGGAAAACAGGATGATAAGGGAATATCCATCCTGTCAACCAGAGACAACGGATTCATTATTGCCGGAACAACCCTCTCCCATGGAAAGGGAGGAAGCGATATCTGGATCATCAAATTAAACCGGAAAGGAGTAAAAGAATGGGATAAAACTTTTGGGGGAGATGCGGATGATGAAGCCTTCTCCATAAGCCAGACAAAAGAAGATGGTTATATCATTGCCGGGCATACCTATTCAAAAGGAAACGGTGAAAGTGATATCTGGATCATCAAATTGAACAGTAAGGGCCAACTGATCTGGGAAAAGACCTTTGGAGGCCCCTACCACGATGGAGTACACGCGATCAGAGAAACCGAACGCGGCGGATATATTATGGCAGGTTATTCCTATACAAAGTCCGGTGAGTCGGATATCAGGATTATCCGCTTGAGTGCAAATGGTGCCATTCTATGGGATAAGCAGTATGACAGAAGCCTGGTTGACACGGCATATTCGGTAGAACAGACCTTTGACAAGGGTTTTGTTGTTGCAGGAACGATCTTTTCAAAGGGGGCGGGCAATTGGGATATCTGGATCATGAAGCTCTCGGAAAGAGGTGAAATGATCTGGAATAAAACTTACGGGGGTGATGCAAAAGAGTCGGTCAGCACCATTAAACAGATCAATAAATCAGAATATATGATCAGTGGGTCAACATCCTCAAAAGGAACAGGAGCACAGGATTTCCTCCTGATCAAATTTAAAGAAATTCCGGGCCTGAATAAGATCATGATCAAAACAGTACCGGATAAGGCAAATATTTATATTAACAACAAATTAAAGGGCCTCTCACCCCTGAATATCTCATCGGAAAAGAAAGCCCTTCATCATCTGAAAATTCAAAAAGCGGATTATTATGAAATAGAGGATAATATACCCATCGATAATGTCAG
>JAHITG010000004.1 GCA_018817865.1 Spirochaetota bacterium | reverse complement strand
GACAGGAGGTCGGCTCAATCCCCTCCCTTTCCTCGGCTCCTTTTTTTCAAATTTTTCAAATTATTTGATTATTTTTTTGTATATAATATGTTAAAAAGTGTTCTATTACAAAAGGGGGAATATTTTTTGGCCGTTATTTTACAATTAATCGTCTTAATATAATATATAGAAAAAAATAAAATATTATAAATTATAATAGCAGGAAATAAAGAATGAATGAAATATTCAGTTGTTTATTAGTTTAAAGAATAAGGATGGTGGAGCTATTAAAAACGGCAATTATGAGAATAAAAAATGTAGGCACAAACTTGTTTGTGCTTAATAAGGTTATGATTTCCTTGTCAAATATTAGCATGAATAAATCCGCCCTGGCCCTCGAAGAGGGTGTCTGTAAATCGACTTTTTCAACAGTCCCACCACTCCCATTCTTTATATTAAAATTGATTATTAGAAAGATTGAATATAAGCAACAAAGGATTCAAGTGAAATTTTCACATGAATCCCGAAATCCTTGAATACTTTTACAGGAGTCAGGAAATGGAGGAAAGATTAAGTTTGAAATTCAAAGGGGCTATAATCTATTTCATTTTTATATATCTTTTTTTATCCACAGCTCTATTGAATGCCGGTACATTTTATACTAACCAGCAGCCAATGGGCGTAAATCAAGGAGTTGGTAAATCATCCATAGCATTCGGAGACATTGATAATGATGGTGACCTGGATATTGCTTTGACAGGAGAAATTAATTCTGTTCCTGATCGCAGATTTATTATATATCGCAATGATGCAGGCATATTTACAAATGTGCAGGAACCCATGGGTATAAATCAGGGAGTTAATTTTTCATCCATCGCATTCGGAGATATTGATAATGATGGTGATCCCGATCTTGCTGTAACAGGACGGGATAGTGGAGGAGTTGAACGGTTTATAATATATCGGAATGATGAAGGGATATTTACAAACGTGCAGGAGCCTATGGGTGTAAATCAGGGGGTTCGATCATCATCAATAGCATTTGGAGATTACGATAATGATGGTGATCCGGATATTGCCTTGACAGGAGAAGTTGGATTTGATGAAAAGTTTATAATCTTTCGTAATGATGAAGGTGTATTTTCGAATGTGCAGGAGCCCATGGGCACAAATCGGGGAGTTACTTGGTCATCTATAGCTTTTGGAGACTACGATAATGATAGTGATTTGGATATTGCCCTGACAGGATATGATTACAGTTACCGATATTTTCAAATATATCGTAATGATTCAGGCGTATTTAATCTTGCCCAGGAACCAATGGGTGTAAATCAGGGAGTTTATTGGTCATCCATCGCATTTGGAGATATTGATAATGATGATGATCTTGACATTGCAGTAGCAGGAAGCAGTGGTGGAAATTATAGGTTTATAATATATCACAATGATGCAGGGACATTTAATCTTGCTCAGGAACCATTAGGACTTGAAGGAGTTTGTGATGGTTCCATAGCTTTTGGGGACATTGATAATGACAATGATCCGGATATTGTACTAACAGGGGAGACTTTAATTGGATTTGAAAGATTTATTATTTTTCGAAATGATTCTGGCGTATTCACAAATATACAGGAGCCATTGGGCACAAACCAGCATCGAGGAATTGAGCAGTCATCTGTAGCATTTGGAGATATTGATAATGATGGAGATTTGGATTTGGCTGTAACAGGATATGATGATACAAATCCTTGTTTTATAATTTATACAAATAGTGAAAGCACAAAAAATAATGTACCATCAGCTCCAACCGGACTGAGTTCGGTCGACCAGGGAGGGTACTGGCGGTTTCAGTGGAACCATGCCTTAGACGATCATACTTCACCGGGTGCTTTGCACTACCGGATCGCAATCGGGATAAACTCCGGTGTCTATAATTATGCTTCAACCAATATCAACCTTCCCAGAGGACAGGCCAATCCCGGCAACATACCTCAGGGAGGTATCGGCACAACCTGTTTTTTTCAATCAAGAATACCTGTCACAAAAAAGATTTATTGGAAGGTATGCGCTATCGATACTGCTTTCAAGGCCGGGGACTGGTCATTGGAAAATATAACAGGATCTTTATATTCCAGGATAACAGGGCTTGAACCTTCGGAGGGAAATTTTTTTATCCGGTATGGAGATATTAAAGGAGAAGCTTTTTCAGCTTATAAAGGTGAGAATGCTCTGGACTATGTTGAGATCAGGATCAGGAACATGGTTCAAAATACATATTGGGATGGAGCACAATGGGTACTATCCACAAATACCTGGCTCAAAGCAACAGGGAAAGAAGAATGGGAATACTGCTGTAGGGGAATAGACTGGGCCTTTAATGAGAGGCATTATGCGGAGAGCAGGCCGGTCATTGTGAACGGCGAGAGAGGCAGTATTGGTGAAGGGATGGAATTCATACCCGTTTATCAGCTTTCCAAATACAGTTTCTGCAACTATCCCAATCCTTTTAACCCTAATAGAGAAAAAACCTGTATAGAGTATTTATTATTAAAAGAAGAAAATGTGAAAATACTTATATTTGACGTAAGCGGAAAAATCGCAAACGAATGGAATTTTTACAGCGGCCAGGAAGGGGCAAGGGAAGGAATAAACCGTATTTACTGGGATGGAAGAAATAAAAACGGATATATACTTAACAACAACGTGTATTTATGCTTCTTAAAAATAAAAAATGATGAAAAAGTAATTAAAATAGTAATTTTAAAATAGAAAAGAGCGCAGCAAAATTAGTTATATAAAATAATGCGAATGGTAAATAATAATATAGTCCAGTGATTTCAGGAGTTAAAATGAAAAAATTATATTTTGTTTTATTTATAACTCTTTTAGCAATTGAGTTTTTTAAGTTTAACCTCTTTTCTAATAATTTTCCAGGATCAGAACAGTTATTATCAACTGACTCAAAAATGATGAGTCTTTCAGCATCTTTTGACTCTGTGTCAGACAGCATCGAAAGCGTCTATTATAACCCCGCCGGCTTAGTTCATGTAGACGACATTATGTTTTCCTGGTCCCGGCCGATATGGAGTATCTTTTTTAACATAGACTATTTTAGCCTCGTTATTGATAACAGGTACATACCCTTTGGCATAGGCCTGCTGAATAGCAGAACTGAGGGGATAGCCATTAGAAATGACACACCGGAGATAAGCCGCCTCTCATCAGTACAGGACATAACAATTTTTCTCTCTGGCGGATATGAATTTGTAAAAGGGCTTTCCACCGGGCTTCGTTTGAAATTTAATTATAAGGATATATTAGGTCATACAGACACCGGCTTGGGAGCAGATATTGCGTTTTTATGGAGAAGGGAAAACCCTTCTGCCTTTACCAAGAGCGGGATTCTTAAAATATTACAGCCCTTCTCATTCGGAATAGTTTTTTACAATATATTACCGCCGGACATAAAATTAAATGACTCTGCGGATAAATATCCAATAATAATAAGAACCAGTATATCTTATCGGTTCGGGAAAATTTTTAATTTTATTGAGCCTGAAACATCCCTTGGATTTGATACGGCACCTGAATACGAATTCGTCAATTTTAATGTGGGATTGGAACTGGTATTATTGGAAGCTTTATATTTACGCAGTGGCTATAAAATTACAGAGAAGGATTTTACTATTGGTACGGGGTTGAAAGTATGGGACATTATAATTGATTTTGGAATGTCTTCCATTCCCGTTAAAAGCAATTATTATAATTTAACTTTTAAAGTCCAGTTTTAAAACTTCAGGGCTGTTGCCCAAGTCAAAATTATTTACAAATCCATTGCTTTATCGCGTGACAGGAATATCCCACCTGTTGAGCCATTCGGGAGGCAAAAATGTAAAATAAATTGTAATAAATGTAAAAAAAAATTGACATTCGATTTTATTTGTGTAGATTTTTATATCAAATGATAAAACAGATATTTCATAATGGGGGAGGTTATTATGAAAAAATGTTTATTTTTTTTGATTTTTTCCTTAATCTTCAAGTACAACGGCTTTGCCGTAATTTATTATGTCAATAATAATAGTACATCAGGTGATAAATGGTGTACGGCTGTTGGCGATGATGGAAACAGCGGATTAGCACCTGCTTTGCCAAAAGCAACTATGACTAACCTTTTCAATAATTATACCCTGACCGCCGGGGATATAGTCCTTGTAGATACCGGTTCATATTCGGATGAGTTAAAGTTTGAACCCGGACAGAATGCTGCTGATGATAACGGCAGTGACAGCGGTTATTTAGTTATTCAGGGTGCTGGAATAACGAATACTACAAAAGATGGACTGGGAACTCATGGATGGTGTTTTCGATTAGAGGGTAGAAAATCGATTATAATAAAAGATATGGTTGTTAAAGCCTCTTCTGGCAATGAAAATATTTTACTTGAATCCTGTACTAACTGTATAATAACAAACTGTAATGTGTATCAGGCGATTAACGGGAGGGGAATCGCTATCTGGAAATCTATAGGAAATCTGGTTAGAGGGTGTATAGTCGGTGGTACCAGTCACAATGATGTTGAGGGGATCATTATAAAAGAGAATTCCCATTATAATCAGGTTCTAAACAGCAGTATCTTTCTAAGTGGACAGTCCGGAATAAAGATAGAGAATAATTCGGATTATAACATTCTTGAGGGAAATCAGGTTTACAGAAATAACGTTGATAATGTTGATTGGAATGGGGGAATATTGATAGTTCAAAATGGAGGTGTCTGTGATTATAATGTAATCAGGAATAACTTGATTGCTACTAATACGCGGTTTTATAATGTTCTTTTAGAAAATACAACCAAGTGCACTTTAGAGAATAATACCATTGGCTATATTACAGGCGGCTCCGGCAGTTATCAGTGTAACATACGTATGAATAATGCAGATAATTGTGTTATACGGAGTAATATGATTCATAATGGTACTTATCATGGAATT
>JAHITG010000291.1 GCA_018817865.1 Spirochaetota bacterium | reverse complement strand
TAAAAATACTGAATTCAGCCGGAAAGAAATTAATCCGATCTCTTTTCGGAGGAATAAAACTTCCTAATAAAAATATTAATTCAAAATCTAATGTCAATATTACTCTTTATATATGATCCGGTTCAGCTGTTTAATACCCTGTATGAGACGGGGACCGCCCCTGGTCAAAAGATCAGGATGTATATTAGTGATAATTGATATATCCTTATACTTTTTAAATAAAAATTTTAAATTTTCTTTGACCTCAACCTTTGGATCGCATACAAGGATGTAGTCCGGTTTATGGTCCAGTAAGAACTCTTTATTGATCGTATAATATCCCTTGCCTGCCCGATGAGCTTCTCCGGAAAGATTAATTCCCCCGGCCACCTGAATAATATGGTCTATCAATGTTCCTGATCCGGCCGTCATCAGGGGCTGGCTCCATAGAAGCGGAAAAACCACCTTCTTTTGTGAAGGTACCGGGATTTTCAACTGCTTTAATTCCTGATCTATCTTTTTAATAAGATCTTTTGCAGTCCTGATCTTTTCAAACATTTTTCCAAAGACCTTGATGAAATATTTCAATTCATTGATACTTTTAATATATACCGTAAAGACCTTGATCTTCAATTTTGACAGTGTTGCAACCGTCCCTCCCTGAACATGATCGGTTAGAATTACAAGATCCGGTTCAAGCTTCATGATCTTCTCAATATTAGGATCCTTAAAATCACCAACCTTAGGAAGCTTCTTCAATTCTTCAGGAAAGTCACAATACTGAACATTAGCAATGATCCTGTCCTGTACATTGAGCTCTGCAAATATCTCCTGAACCTCCGGTGATGTCACGATCACTTTTTCCGGCGGTTCTTTAAACCGCACCCTCTCTTTATTACTGTCAAGATATGTCTTTTCCGAGAATAATGATGAAGGAATTAAAAGAATAAGTAAAATGATCATCTTCAGCTTTACCATTCTATTCCCTTCCTGGGGCCTATCTTTTTATCATAATAATGCCTGATCTTCTTCATTTCAGTAACCATGTCTCCTGCTTCAAGTAATTCTTTATTGATAGTATGTCCGGTAAGCACCAGATCCACAGACTCTTTTTTTGTCCTGAGAAGCCTTATCAGATCTTCCGGCAGAATTACCTTCTCAACTATAAGGTCAAGGACTTCATCCAGAATTAGAAGATCAAGATCTTTTTTTGCCAGCTTTTGCGCTATTCCAAAGAGTCTCTTCTGATCCTGAAATGATCGTTCCTTATAAAGGTTGTGTTCTTTTTTGTCCTTCACAGCTCCCGGATGAGAATATCTGCTGTGATATAGAATGACATTTTTCAGTTCCTTCAGGATGATATCTTCACCTGAAATATCTTCCGGTTTAAAGAATTTTACTAAAGCTGATCGTAAGTTCCGTCCCGAAGCCCGGATGAGCATTCCCACAGCAGCGGTGGTCTTGCCCTTGCCGTTCCCGTAAAAAATATGTATCATACCCTTCTTCACTGAGCCGTCCAATTCTAGCGGTCCTTCTTTATCTTTTTCCTGTAATGTTCTACCTGATTATTCAATATATCAACATCTTCTACTGTGATCTTTCCGCTGACCAGTTTAAAATTCGGGTCTTCCAGCAGTTTCTTGATATGGAGATTTCCTTTATCTTTGTCAAATCCCGCCATGTTCAGCAGTTCATCCTCACCAAAATCAAATTCGATAGACTTTCTCCTCTCTATACCCACCCTTCTCTTCTGTATCTGGATAAGCAGGATATCAAGTATCCGGCCGAATTCATCCGGAATAGCAAGGTTTTCCAGCTGGCGATAGGCGACCCATATCCTTTCACTTAAAAGCTGAATGATCTTTAATGTGATCTGGGGCTGATTCCCCACCATCTCCTGAAAATTGGCCTGATTGATCGCCAGAACCTTCAGGTCACCGAATGCGATCGCATTGGCACTCCTCGGCTTGTTCTCGATCAAAGCCATCTCTCCCACAATATCTCCCGGATTTAGCACAGCCAGAAGTACCTCCTGGTCGCCCACGATCTTTGTGATCTTGATCTTCCCTTCCTGAATGATAAAGACATCACCGCCCGGCTCATTTTCACAGAAAAGGATGCGTTTATCTTTGTACATCCGTACTAAAGCACTCATCTGCTCGTACTCTTTATAGTCAGGAGTCTTAGGCTTCAGCTCACTCAGGTACTGATACGCTTTCTGAACATTGGTTGAATGAGGGCAGCACTTATTGAAATGCTCAAAAGCATAAGCAGCCTGTTCAAACTCTTTATTATTGTAATAATATAATCCGACCTGGAACAGATTCTCCGGATTGGATGAAAGGGGTTTTTTCAAAGATTGTCGTGTGATGGCATCATCAAATGCCCTTAATTTTTTACTGTATAATTTTAATATTTTTAACGCTACGGCCTTATTCTTCTTGATCAGGTCTATAAACTGCTCGTGCTCAACCGAGATCAGCTGACAGTCCGTAATTGTCTGAACTGCTTCGAGCCTGGGTCTTTTTCCCATGCAGGAGACCACACCAAAATAATCCCCATCGGAGAGCATATTTTCTTCCGGCCGGTCTGTGACCTCTACTTCTCGGATGATCCTTGCTTTTCCCTTTTTAATAATGAAAAAATTATTGGAATTCTCGGAACTCTCAACAAAAACGAATGCGTCTTTATTGGCATTAAATACTTTTAATTTTAATTCTGGCATCCTTAAAACTCCTTCACCCTATATTATTATACAATATAAATCATTATTCAACAAATTTTATTTAATTTATCAGCATGCTTATCAGCATGCAATTTTTGATCTGACACTCCCTTCTCTTATTTTATCGCGCATATTTCTTAAGCCTTTAATTAAATTTTTATTCAATGCTACTTTACCGAAAGGAAGGTAATCTCCATCCGGCCCGCTATGGGCATCAGATCCACCTGTGATTATAAGATCATAATGCCGGGCAATTTTTTTAAACCTTCTTTCCAGCTCAGGCGTATGATAGGAATGATACACTTCGATCCCCTTCAATCCGTATTCAACCAGACGATGAATAATGCCTTCAAAATTAAAATAATAGTAAGGATGAGCAAAAACGGGAACACCGCCTGCCTGAAGGATCATCCGGATCACTTTACGGGGTGATATCATAAATTTCTGGACATACGCAGGAGAACCGGGGAGGAGATATTTTTTAAATGCTAATTGCGTATCAAACTCATAACCTTTTAAAACGATCTCACGGGCAATATGAGGCCGGCCCAGAGATTCAGATCCGGAATGCTGAACCATTTCCTCAAAATCAATTTTAATATTCATTTTATGCAACTTCTTCACGATCTTTTTTGCACGAATGAATCGGGCCTCCTTGAATTCTGCAAGATGATCTCTGAAGAATGGATTATCCGGCTCTATGAAATAAGCCAGAATATGCATCTCATTATTATAAAAATAAGCGGTTAATTCACATCCCGGGATGATCTCCAGCCCGTAATTCTCAGCTGTCTGACGGGCTTTCGATATCCCGTTTAAGCTATCATGGTCCGTAATACCCAGGATCTTATATTTCATTTTATATGCACACCTGATGAGTTCTTCCGGTGATAATAATCCGTCCGAAACAGTGGTATGCAGGTGAAGATCCATGAATCGGGGCTCACTCTGCCTCTTTATTCTTTCAATAACTTTATGGGGACTCATTCTTTTTCTTTTAATACTTTTAAATTATAATGAGCCTCTGTAAAATCTGGATCGATCTTCAGGGATTTATTATACATGGAACGGGCAAGCGAATAATCCTTTTTTTTAAAATAAATATTCCCCAATCCCAGATAAGCCATTGCCTTGATATCATCCCCGGCAGCCATGCGAATGGTCTGATAGAAGAACTCTTGCGCTTTCTGGTCGTCTCCCATATTAAAATAGACCAATCCATAATTATAATTTATCAGAGGATCTTTGTTGTTCAGCAGATATGCCTTTTTAATATAGTCGAGGGCTTTATTATAATCCTTATTTTTATTCTCAATGATGGAAAGGTTTAAATAGATCTTCAGCAGAAAATCATTATCAGGCCGAAGTTCCATGGCCAGGTTCAGATAGTGCCTGGCATTTTTCAGGTCTTTCTGCTTAAAATAAAGGTTCCCGAGTTCAAATAGGGGAACGATCTCTTCAGGGAATCGTTCTATGGTCCTGTTATAATTAATAATGGCCGACTCTATTCTGCCGTTCTGATACAGCAGTTTTGATTTCAGCAGATAGATCTTAACACTATCCGGATTCAGGGACAGCACCTCATCAATACTCTTAACGGCATTATCCATATCACCCGCCTCGGCATATATAAGACTTATGTTGTAGTAGATATTTACATCCATCTTATCTATTTCCAGGGCCTTTTTATAAAAACGGAGTGCTTCCGCATGATCCTTCTGTTTGAAATAAAGATTCCCCAGATTAATATATACGATCTTAGCTTCATCCGGTGTAGGGGAATATTCTAAAGCCTTTTTATAATAACCGATAGCACTGTGATAATCCTCATTTTTTAAATAGATCTCACCGATCATCAGCAGGATCTCCGTTTTTGCCTTGAAATTATCAACAATATATTTATAGTAAAGAAGAGCCTTATCATTATCTCCGAACCGGTAATAAAGCTCTGCCAGGTTCTTTACAGTATATTCGTCTTTATTATTCAATTTGTATGCCCGGGCATAATAGTCCAGGGCTTTTTCATATTCACCCTGCAGTTTATAAAGGGTCCCCATTTTATAATAGACATCATAATCTTCCTGGAACTGTGCTGCTTTCTTCAGATAGAATAATGATTTTTCATGGTCCCCTTTTGAAGCAAAATAGATCCCAAGACTTTTTGAAGATTCACTCTTTATCTTATCCGAAATATATTCGGAATTAAGGATCTCTTCTAATGTCTTCATCCCTTTCTCTATTTTATTCAGTTTAAAATAGCAGATACCTATATTATACTTCACCTCCATATTGGATATGTTCAGGGCAAACGCTTCTTTATAATAATCCAGTGCCTCGGAATACTTGTGCAGATAAAAATGCAGGGAGGCAAGGGAAAGATAACTTTTAATAAACTTTTTATTATACCTGACCGCAAGGGTCAATGCATTGACAGCTTTTGAATACTCTTTTTTATGTTTATATACTATACCCAGGTTATGATAAATAATTCCGTCTTTGTTATCGATCTTTAATGCATTATTAAGATAACCGATAGCAAGATCATACTGAGAAGCATCATCAAAAATATTTGCCAGATTTACATATGAACTTATTTTTTCAATATCAGTGAGATCTTTTTTTAAAGCTGACTGGAAGAGAAATTTTGATTTCTCCAGATATCCTGACTCATATGCTTTGATCGCACGGCTCACTGTCAGGTCGTTGATCTTTTTGCTTTTATACAGAACCTTGTTATATGAAATAATAACATACTTTTGTATACTTTTAGCTTTGTCCCTCCGGACATTACGTATCAATAAGGTAGAAATAAAAAAAAGAATAACCAGAAGCCCTGCACCGAAGAGGAGATAAATATAGTTCTTTCTGACCCAACTGAGCAATTGCTTCCAGAAAACAGGTGCAGTGATCAATTCAAACTTATTTTTTTGTTCGTTCGTTGTTTTTAATACCATCTAATATCCCATTAATAAATTGATAAGATTTCTCCGTGCTGTATAACTTTGATATCTCCACTGCCTCATCAATAACAACATTTGGAGGAATATCCGGCCTGTAGAGAAGAGAATAGATGGAAAACCTCAGGATAGATTTATCAACCGGTGAGATCCTTTCGATCGACCAGTTACTGGAATACTTTTTCACGAGGTCATCTATCCGGTCAAGATGGTCGATCGTACCGCAGACCAGATCTGATATGAACTCTTTAAGATCGTCCGAGACCTCTTCATCGATCCAGTCAAGCTCTAATACCTTTTCCTTGGTAAAATCACCTACATCCATCTGGTATAAAGCTGACAGAACTGTTACTCGAGCGAACCTGCGACCGACCACGCCTATTTTACCTCACTTATTAAGTATTTGTAAGAACCGGCAACAAAAAATTATTTCTTTTTGATATCTTTAAGCAGGTTGACCATCTCAATAGCTGTCATGGCTGCATCAGCACCCTTGTTCCCGCTTTTTCCGCCTGCCCGGTCTATAGCCTGCTCCATACTGTCAGCAGTTATCACACCGTAGATCACAGGGAGTTCCGTTTTCAGATTAACTTCTGCAATTCCTTTTGTTGTTTCCTGTGCAACATAATCAAAATGAGGAGTTTCACCCCGTATAATGGCACTCAGACATATGATCGTATCATATTTTTTAGACTGAGCAAGCTTTAAGGCGAACACCGGTATTTCAAAAGAACCGGGGACCTTATAGATATCGATATCTTTCTCATCTGCATCATGCCTGATCAGGGTATCCATTGCACCTTCGATCAATCTATTAGTAATAATACTGTTAAAACGGGACGCGATCAGGGCACACTTGATCCCTTTTGCGTTCAATTTTGCTTCTTTTATTTTATAACTCATATCATTCTCCTTGTCTCTAAGCTTATAGTAATACGAATTTATTAAAATTTTATATAATGTCAACAAATAAATAAATCTATACGGTATATGTACTAACAGGCTTTCATCCCATATTTTAACTAATAAAAAAGAATACCACAGAGGCACAGAGTCACAGAGAAATATAAAATTTATTAATTTAAAATAATCATTTAAATATTTATCAATCAACTAACTTTAATAATTTAGATTGAATTATTTTACTCTGAGCTCCTCTGTGCCTCGGTGACTCTGTGGTATTGTAAAAAATGTTTCAGCTGATACCAAAGTATTGATTTTTGACTCAAAGAAATTAATATAATATGCCGGCACAATGCATATGTTAAAAAGAAGTATTTATTTTTTATTATTATAAACCTTGTGAAGATCCTTCAGTTTAATGCTCTTGAAGAGTTCTATCATCTTTTTATCTATCCCAAGTTCCAAATTTTTTAAAACAATCCCGGACTTCTCATTACCGATCTTACCTGTCTTGTCTCCGGAAACTTCAGGGCCCTTGAATATCTCATAGATCCTGAACAGGGTAATATCCTTATTGCGCTGATTTATCTTGAAGCCGCCTTTTGCCCCCTTTATACTGTTCAATACACGGTTCTTTACAAGCTGTGACATGATCCTCTCCATATAAGGCCGGGGAACTTTCTGCCTGCGTACCAGATCGCTTAATGAGACCGGTTTTATTTTTCCTGAAGTATAAATGTCACAAAATCCGATAATAGCATATTTTATCTTTGATGATAATTTAAACAATACCCAGCCTCCGAAGATCACTGACCAGCTTTTTTGTCAGTCCCTTCCATTTAAAATCATTAGAGACCTTTAAACTTTTTGAGGCATTTTTTTCCCTCAAACCTTCATCATCCAGATACTGCTTCATTCCCTCTGCAAATCCCTGTATATCCCCTGCTCCCACGATCAGGGAAGAATCCCTGACATATTGAACTGAAAACGGGATCAGATCAGATGAAATAAGTGGTACTCCGGATGAGGCCGCATTTAATACCGAGATGCCGAATCCTTCCATCTCAGAGGCAGACGCAAAGATAGTGGCAATGGAGAACATTTCGGAAATAAACTCATCAGGAATAAAACCGGTTAAAAATATTTTTTTCGAGGTTTTGGAGGATCTTATAAGATCCTTCAATCCCTTAAACACCTTATTCTCCGGGCCTCCTCCTATAATAAGGAGTGCATCATCATATTTATCCGGCAGGGACTGAAACGCACGGACCAGGAGATCCTTCCTCTTTGTCTGGTCCATCCTGCTGGTCTCAAATATGATCTTTCTCTTCATCAGGTCATTCTCTTTTATGCCCGTGATCCGGGCAAGATACTGCCATGTCTTTTTACATTCTGCTTTGTCCCTCGGCCTGAACATGATATCATCAACACCGGGCGGAAAATAGAGAACCTTTTGAAGGGGTATATTATAATAACTTTTAAAGACATTAATGATCTGGTCGGATGTAGCCACAACAGCAGATGTATTATTCACAATGATCTGTTCGTTGGAATTCCTTTCGAGAAACTTCATTTTTCTTT
>JAHITG010000290.1 GCA_018817865.1 Spirochaetota bacterium | reverse complement strand
CTCTGTGCCTCTGTGGTATTCTTTTTTTTATTAATGTTGCGGGATGTCTTTGGAGACGATCAGATCGTCGGTGAGGCGCATCCATTCCACCATGAGGATATAGTACTGGATCATATGATTTATCCTGTTGAAACGGTTCTCTTCCAGTACATTTTCAGCCGAGATAAGGTCGTTCAGGGTAGCCTGTCCGTAATTGTAGTTTTTGGCCTCTTCCTGGATGATCGCTTTTGCCAGGGTGATCTTTTCTTCAGCCAGTTCGATCAGTTTCTTCTGTTTTGATATCTCTTCATGCAGGTCCTTCAGGTCCGTATACAGCTGAAGGTGCTTGTTCGTGATGGAGAGGCGTGTTTTTTTCAGGTTCACTTTCGATGTTTTATGTGCGGCCCTCTCTTTCTGGCCGGGGAAGGGCATCTCAAATTCGATCCCTGCAAAGATCTTGCTCCTGTCCTGGCTCAAGTTCAGATCTTCTCCTTCGATATTGTACCCCAATATCAGGTTGGCTGAAGGGAGCAGGTCATCAGCGTATTTATCGATCTCTTTGATCCCTTTATTTTCCAGTAATCTCAAAACCTTATATGTCCTGCTTGTGTTGGTGAAACGGGTATAACTGTTCATAAAGGAGGGGTCTGTCTCCTTATAAAGGGAAGGCTCCTCCGGCATAAGCGGTTCAGTCTTTGAATAGCGTGCCGCCTGTCTGATCAGATAAGTGTAGTGGTTGTAATTATTAGAGAGGGATAATAGATTTTCCTGTTTGGCTATTACCTGGAGCTGTATCTTGTTCACATCAATGGGCCGGGCGATCTTGCTTTTTCTTTTTGCCTGGATATTCTTCAGCAGTTTCAGGTTTTCACTGTAAAAGGTTTCACCTGCTTTTAAATTGGCGTATGCGGAATACCAGTTGTAGTAAATTTTTATCAGATAGGAAAGATAATCTTCATACGCTTCTGCTATCTGGTGCCGTGCGATATCGATCTCTATATCTGATATTTTGTCCTGGATGCGGGTTGCTCTGCCGAAGGCGTTCCTGGCCACAGGCTGTGAGATAGAGAGGTTGAATTCAGAACTGGTAACATCCAGGGCATTGAACCGGGTGATCCCGTATTGCGCTTCGAGGGCAGTGCCTGTTTTTGGAAAAAGTTTGCTTAAAGAGACCGTCCCCTGGGGCCCGTCCTCTGCATTGTTCCCCAGTGCAAGGTTGTACTGCCCCTTTACAGAAAGAATGATATCCCCTGCAGGGAGGTCCAGGTCTTTTTTATATTTCAGGATCAGCTCATCCAGGAGGATCTCCTGAAATGTCCTGTCATTTTTGCAGGCCAGGTCAATAAATTCTTCCATGGAGAGCCGCTTTGTGTCTGTCTGATCAGCATAAATAGAAGACGAGAGGATCAATAATAATATTATAAAATATGCCCATTTTGTTATTTTCATTGGCCTCTCCTAATCTCCTTCAGCAGGCAGTATCTTGCTTACAAATTTGAATTTTTTTATTATATCCATCATCAGGCTGTATAGAGAAGGTATCAGGATCAGGGTAATAAAGGTGCCGAACATCAATCCCCAGGCCAGCGCCAGCATCATTTCAGCCAGCATGGAATCATATCCTGCAAATCCGTAGGCAGTAGGCAGAAGGCCGGCTACGGTGGTCAGGGTTGTTAAAAGGACCGCCCTTAAGCGCGTTTTTGCAATATCGGAGATCTGTTTAATGGAAATTATTTTCTTCCCGATCTCCCGGTGCTCTTTATCCAGTTTTACAAGCATGACAATAGAGTCATTGACAACAACGCCTGCCAGACCCAATGCTCCAATCCCCGCAAAAAATCCGAATACGGTAATACCATGAAGGTAAAAAGCAAGTATGATCCCGACCACACCAAAAGGGATCGACAGCATGATCAAAAGAGGTTTATAAAGGGAATTGAACAGGAGGGCCAGTATGATGTAGATGAGAAAGATGACCATGATGATCGCTGCCATAAATTCTCCCTTGGATTCTCTTGTATCCTGCACCTCGCCGGCAAAATAAAGTACCGTGGTCGGATGTTCGGTCATGATCTTCGGAAAGACATCCTTTTCATACTTTTCCGCGATCTCAACAGGGGTTAATCCGGCTTTTTCATTTAGTCCCGAATAGACACTTGTGGTCCTTTTCAGGTCTTCCCGGGTAATGGAATTGGGACTGACCACCTCCTCAATATTAACGATATCTATCAGCGGAACAAGATAATTCCCCTGGTTCTCCACGGGTACATTCAGTACTTTTCGAAGGTTGTTTTTTGAGGCCTCCAGGGATGTAAAACGGACATCGATCTCCTCCTCTTCACCCTTGAGTTCATAGAGGATCGATCCCTCCAGAAGAGACCGTAAAGTGGATGCAATATTGACCGGGTTGATTCCCAGCCGTTTTATTTTATCCCTGTTCAGCCCGATCTTGTATTCGGGATTTCTCAGGGAGCGTTCGATCTCTACATTTTTAAGCAGTTTATCCTTCTCCATAATACCGAGAAGTTTATTTACCACTTTCATGCGGACCTGTTCGTTATTCTCCTGGATCTTTATCTCTATGGGGCTGCCGCTCTCCTGTCCGAAATGACTTTTGATGATCTTGATCTCCTGCAGGTCCTTGACCTCTTTAAATTTTTTCTGCCATTCCGTAATGAGCTGGTTTAAGGTTCTCTTCCTCTGGTCTTTGGGTACGATCTCAATTTGCATGGATATGGAGTTCTCCTCTACTGCCCCTCCCCTCCGGCTTCTGGCAATAAAGGTCCTGTATCCTACTACCTCTTTACCGATATAAGGGTAGAAGATATCCTCAAGCTGACGGGCCAGTACAGCGGTCTTGTACTTTTTCGTTTCCGGTGCTGCCATGGCTGAGAGATGGAACTGGGTGGTCTCTTCATTGGGGAAGAGGACAAATTTCATCTCCTTTACAAAGATAAAACCGGCTAATACAAGCAATACTCCGAAAGTGGAAAAGATAATTATTTTATGTTTTAAGATCTTTTCAAGGAGCCGTCCGTATTTATCTTCTACTGCATGGAACCAGTGCTGCTGTTCCTGACTGCGATATGAAGCAGTTGGTCTTTTTTTATTAGGTCGATTTAAAAACAGCTGTTTTATATATGAGACAAGGACAGTTAGAAAACGGGGCATATGCAGGTTCATATGAGCAGGAAGGATAAAGATGGATTCAAAGAGGCTTCCCCCGAGCATAAAGAAGATAATAGGGGGAATGAACTTGATCATCATGGCCATACGGCCCGTAAAAGCAAATAAAGGAATAAATGCCACACAGGTAGTCGTGATGCTGGCTACAATAGGAAGAAAGACATAAGATGTTCCTTTTACTACAGCCTCTTTCATGGGCATGCCTTTGGCATGCATCCGGGAAATGTTTTCAGAGACAACGATCGCATCATCCACAACCATTCCCATTACGATGATGACCGCGGCAAGTGTAATATTGTTGATCGTATAGCCGGCCATGGAAGCGATTATCATGGCAAAACAGAAAGTAAAGGGGATGCCCATTGCGACCCAGACCCCGGCCCTGAAATTGAGGAACAAAAAGAGCATGGTGAGGATGAGGATAAAACCGATCGCACCATTCATTCCTATGAGGGAAAGGCGGTTGCGGACATCCTGCGATCCATCATCCAGGATCACGATCTTTACGGAACTGCCTTTCAAACTGTTACTTTTAAATTCTTCCACCTTTTTTATAACAGTGTCAACAGCTTTCAGGATACCGGCTGAACTGTTCTTTACGACATTCAGGATAATAGCTTCATGGCCGTTCACTTTCATGATTGAAGTATTTTTTTCAAAACCGAAATTAACCGTTGCTATATCTTTCAGCCGAATGGCCTGGCCTTCAAACCCCCCCTGTACGATCAGCTCATTCAGTTTGTCTTCATTATCCAGCTCAGCTGTCAGGGTTACTTTGGCTTCATCTTTATTCTCAATACTCCCGGCCGGCTGACGGATATTATTATTCCTGATCTCCTTCATTACTGTATTAAAAGGGATGTTATACTGCATTAATTTCCACGGGATAGCCTTGATCTGGAGCTCTTCTTTAAGATATCCGGAACGGTTTATGCTGTTTACCTCTGGAAGGTTTAAAAGTTGGTTTTCCAGGGCCAGGGCATATTTCTGAAGCTCTTTTCTGGTTTTGTCATTTAATAAATGTATGTTTGTATCTATGACAACAATATCAATGATAGCTTTTTTCGAAGTCTTGAATTCCCGGACTCTGGGATCATCCGTGACTTCATCCGGCAGCTTTACTTCCATGACCGTATTTTTTATATCGGTAATGACTTCATCCCTGTCAGGATTATCCGGCTCCAGTTCTACGGTAATACCGCAGTTGCCTGCACTGCTGGTACTTTTTATGCTGTAAATGCCGTCAAGCCCTCTCAGTTCTTCTTCAAGGGGCCGGGTGACAAAATATTCGACTTCCTCAGGAGATGCGCCGGGATAGGATGCGGAGATCCTGATCCTGTCAAAAGAGACATCAGGCATTTCCTCTTTATTGGTGGCGTGCCAGAAGTATATCCCGCCGATAAACACTCCAAGCATGATAAAATTTGTAAGCAGGTGCCGTCTGGAAAAATATTCTATTATCTTTTCAAACATATATAAACTTTTAGATGCATAAAAGTGAAAAAAGTTAAATTCAAAAACTTCAGAAAAGATGACAATTATTAACAGAAAGTCAAGATTTTTAAAATTTAGATTAACAAGTATGTAATAATAATCAAAGGAAAGGAATCCCTCGGAGTGAAAAATTTCCGGGAGTGCCTCTGCGGTTTTTCCTTTTAAATAAAGAATAAGGAAAATTCAGGTTTGTCGAATAGCTTGACTTTCCATTGGTTTACACTATTTTTGATCAGACTGGAGCAATAATTCAATATCCGGAGTGATCAATTGGTATGAAATTGAATAGAATGATCTATCAGAATATTCTGGATAATATGTATGAAGGGGTCTACATCCTTGACCTGAACCTGAAGATCAGGTACTGGAGCAAGGGGGCTGAGGGGCTCAGCGGATTTAAAGCTTCCGAAGTGATCGGAACAAGCTGTAGTGAAAATATCCTGATGCATACTGATAAAAAAGGGCAAAGGCTCTGCGGTACAAGTTCTTGTGTTGCAGCACGGGTTTTAAAGGTTAAGAGTATTCAAAAGGATGAGATCTTTCTGAATCATAAGAAAGGCCATCGTCTTCTGGTGGTGACCCGTGCTTTCCCTGCATACGATTTGAAAGGACGGCTGACCGGAGTTGTGGAGATCTTCAGTAACATGTCCACACAGGTGATGCTGGATAATAAGACCAAAGAACTGCAGAAGTTTGCCATGGTCGACAGCCTGACAGGTGTCAGTAACCGGCGATACCTTGAAATGCAGCTTGAGTCCAGGCTGGAACGTTTGAGACGGTATAAATGGCCATTCAGTGTTTTTTTTATTGATATAGACGGATTTAAGAAAATAAATGATACCTTCGGGCATGATGCCGGAGATAAGGTCCTGAAGGTAGTAGCCGGGACCCTCCAGCAGGGTATCCGGTCTTATGACCTCCTCAGCCGGTGGGGCGGAGAAGAGTTTGTCATCTCTATTGAAAATATCAATAAAGAAGATATGAATGTCATGGGGAATAAACTCTGCAGGCTGGTCAGCAGTTCCTATATCCGCGAGAAGGATGATAATATTCAAGTGACCATCTCTGTCGGGGCGACTCTTGCCGGAAAAGAGGATACGATCGATTCCCTGGTCAAAAGGGCTGATACGCTCATGTACCGGTGTAAGGCCAGGGGCGGGAACTGTCTGGAGGAAGGGTAGGGGTTTTAAATAAAAGGGTCTTTACTTCAGGTCACGGATACGTAATTCAGTATATTTTATATGCTTCATCAGTTTAGAAAGCTCTGAGACATCCGTATCGCCGTAATGATAAGGATAAAGTACTTTTGGCCTGAACATTTTCACTGCGTTTATTACCTGCTTCGGTGTCATTGTATAGGGCTGGTTCATGGGTAAAAAAGCGATATCGATATTCTGTATGTTCATCATTTCCTGGATGTCTTCCGTATCTCCGGCGATATAGATCCTTATATTGCCGATACCAAGGATATAACCGTTGTCTCTTGACTTTGGATGAATTTTTTCTCTTCCTTTTGTCGTGTTATAAGCCGGGACAGCTTCGATCCTGATCTTATTTTCTACCTGGCTCTCCCCGTTTTTCATTACGATCCCTTTTTTAAGAATATCATATGATGCTTTGTTGATGATGATCTTAGTCTCTTTTTTAAGAATATGAGAGACGGCTTTTTTATCAAGATGATCCTTATGCTCATGAGTGATAAAGATCATGTCCGCTTTAGGCATTTTTTTATAATCCGCATATCGTTCCACCGGGTCGATATGGATGATCATCCCTTTGTAGTCAAACATCAATGTCCCGTGTCCGATAAAGGTGATCGTGAGTTTTCCATCACCGGTATCGAATGTGTCCTTTTCGTATTTTTTCTGGGCCGTGAATCCCAGGCTTATGCTCAAGATTAAGACTATTAATATACTGTATATAGATTTCATTTTTCCCTCCTTGAATTTGAGAATATTTATCAATTAGTAAATCTTTTATTTCTTTTTTCAATATATTTTTTTTAACCTGATCCCGGGCCGGTCTTCCGGCCTGATCGCTGTCAGGGGTGCGGCTATAGAGATACCATTATCAGCAGATGATAAGGCCATTCGGATGAAAATCCGGAAAAATTGACGGAATATATTAATTGATGCCATTGTGAATGTGATCAGGACTTTGTAAGGTTTTGCCAGAACAGTTAATATTATGTTGCTGATCTTCCCGGTAAATTAATTATTGCTTTTTTAGTGATCTCCTTTATATGATAATAATAGCAAATAACGGGATTATTTTTTGTTATTTAAAAAAACATTTGACTATTAAATTTTATTTAAGATAATTAAGATAATTAAGATTTTTAAAGTAATAGAAAAAATGGTGAATCGAAATTTTACAACACATCAGGTAAGCAAGATCTGTGGAGTCACTATTACTACTATAATTGACTGGATCAATCAGGATAAGCTTAAAGCATACAGAACAGTCGGGGGACATCGCAGGATTAAAAAGGAGGACCTGAGATTCTTTCTCGATAAAAATAATATGCCCTTTCCTGCTGATTGGAAGGACTCGGATATTATTAAAATTTTAATAGTGGATGATGATTTGAGATTATGCAGATTCACTCATAGGAGTTTATCTAAATATTTTCCGAAAAGTGAAATTTTTATCGCTAATAATGGATTTCAAGCCGGTCAGTTAATGAATAAGATCAATCCAACCTATGTGATCCTGGATATAATGCTTCCAGGGATAAATGGAATTGAAGTCTGCAAGCTTATAAAAAAACATAATAAAGATACAATTGTAATTGCCATCACCGGCCATCACTCGGAAAAAGTTCAAACCAGAAGTGTTTCATCGGGAGTGGATTATTATTTTCAGAAACCATTTGATCTAAAGGAGCTGGTTTCAATCATGAAACAGGGGAATAAATATAAATATACCTAATCTTCAAGCAGGGAGAAGCTGAAATGTATAAAAAAATATTAAATAATGCGATCGATTTTTCTTTTTCATTGATCTCATTTGTTACCGATGCTAAATGTATGGGGATACGCTTAAAAGGAGATGATATAAATAATCAATATCGGTTTTATAAAACAATAGGATACAGAAGATCTTTTCTGAAGGAAGTGGACTGCATTCATAATAAGGAAGTTAAGGAGAAACTGGACTGTATGTGTGGTCAGGTGATTCAGGGTCCGGCCAAGGAAATAGAGAATGATTTCACGAAATTTGGTAGTTACTGGGGTAGGATTAATGATGATGACTTTTTTAATAAATTCTCAGATCATGTTGAATTAAAAGACAATTGTTTATCTGAAGGATTTGGAAGTCTGGCATTGATACCTTTAAAGACAAGAAAAGGGTGTAAAGGATTATTCCATATTGCTGATTATCATGAGAATAAATTCAATATTAAAAAAATATCAAAACTGGAAAAGATCAGTCAAAATTTTTCCAGTTTAATACTGGGTATTGAGACTGCTGTAGATGAAATTAAAAAGAATGGACTAAAGCTTCTTATCGTTGAGGATGAAACGGACCTGAATGATTTATTATATACCATGCTGAAAGGATTTGATTATAACTGTCACCGTGTTTATAATGGGAAAGAGGCTTATAATTATATCTGTAAACATAAAGTTGATATAGTTATCACTGATATCAAAATGCCTGTAATGGATGGAATGGAATTGATCAAAAAGGTAAAGAATCAATTATTAAGGTACGGGCCGAAGTTCATTGTTTTAAGCGGTCACACAGGGATGATGGATAATAAAATGATCAAAAAATATAATATTTCGCACATTATTCAGAAACCTGTAAGCCTTGCTGCTCTAAAACATGTTATTGAGGATGTACGCAATAATAATTAGGGGGAAGGGTGTCAGAGATGATACCCTTATAGATCATATAGGAATGGCCTTGATATGGAACCCGGCCATTCCTATATTATTAATACATAGCTGTTGATTTTAGGAGTATAGATATATCATTAGTTTTATTCTTAGACTTTGTATTAATAGGCACCATCGCCATTTATCTTAATTTCTAACTTAATAAATCTCTTCACTAAAAATTTTCATATATACATTTTTTACTTTGTTTTTCAGGTCCTTGCAGGTAAAGGGAGATTTTGTACTGGTTCTTAAACGACTT
>JAHITG010000289.1 GCA_018817865.1 Spirochaetota bacterium | reverse complement strand
TTTCAAATTTCAAGGCCTGACCCTAAAAAAGTATTGACTTTTTTTTAATATGATATATAATATTTTCGTACGGTTTTAATACAGTAATGGGCTATACAATGCTGTCCCTTTTAAACGAGCAATTAAAATTGATCGGGAAGTTGTTATATATCAATATATTATGAAAAATACCGTAGTAATAGCTATATTAACCCTTTTTCTCATGATAGGATGTTCAACGCATAATGACCCCTTCTCCCCTCAGCCGGCTTCTCTGGCAGAAAGTTATTCTGTAAACATGATTCCCATGGAATTCCGTCCGGAAGATGGTGGGGACTACTCCATGCCATTTTCATTCAGGACCATGTTTTATACTGATTCTCCCAAAGTAGTATCATATAAAGTCTATGCAACTTTTAATAATTCGCAGGCACTGTCGATTTGGGACAGATACGATCCGACTGCAATGGGTGATTTTAATCCTTTCAGGATGGAGCAAAACCAGTTGTATTATGAAGTTGGTGAGGTTATCACTGTTCCCAATGCCGGCGGGGGTGCTACGAATGTACCTTTTCTCTATAATGTAAGCACATCTCATTACAGTGAAAGTGTGTTTGATTATTCCTATACCGGAATTTTTTTTAATGTTAATGATGAAGATTATTCTGTTACTCGTTATTATAAAGCCGCTGCTGTGGACTTGTACGGGAACCAGTCAGGATTTCAGGATTTTTCCATGCAGTTCTCCCTGGCCTCTGTTGATCTGATCTCAAAAGAGAGGTATGACAGGGGACCAGCATACACCAACTGGGATGGAAATGACCATGAAAACTGCAGATCAGGAGGCTTTGGGGAGGTCTTGGCTTCTTCCGGAGGCATATATGCGGTAAAAATAAGGTTTGATGAGAACAGACTCAGAGAACTGCATCGCCGGTCCGAGGAATGGATCATACATCAGATAGGAGTCTCTGACCTTTCACATAATTTCACAAATTATTTTCCGGGGGACGGTTCAGCCCGGTTCTATATAAAATACTATGGAACATATGATGAAGACGATCACTATTATTAATATTATTATTTTTATCCTGATTTTATCCCTGGGCACAGGTGAGGCCGGAAGGTGGACCACCCCGGCTCCCAGAGAAAAATATTACAGGGATGAATACTCAAAGACGATCCTCCATCTGGGAATCGGCGGGGCTTATGGAGGGACCTATTATCTGACATTTGAAAATAATGATAACTATGCAAAATACATGACAACACTGCGCATCAGCCAGGAAAAAGCGTTTTACCGTCTCGGATTCGTCTACCGGTTCAATTTTCTTATGGAGAGTGAAGAATTTACGGATGAGCGGACCTTTTTTAGCGAGCGCGACAAAAAGCAGTTCCTTAATTTTATCGGAGCAGATTTTAAACTGCCTTCATCTCTTCCCTTTATTGAAAGTTATAATCCATATCTCCTTCTGGGCGGCGGGTTCGCAAGTATAGATTACCATCACATGTTCATGGATGAGAACAGGATACTGTATGACCATGTGATCGAGGGAAGCGGATGGAATTTAGGGGTTTCCCTGGGTGCGGAGATCCAGTTAATGAAGGATTTTTTCTCTCTTGATTTCGGGATAAATTATTTATTAGCTAATCTCGATCAGAGGATGAGACAAGCTGATGAGGGTAGCGAGATTGAGCTGGAACAAGTGGAAGGCCTGGATGAGATCGAATTGCATTATTACGCCGGCTTTATTGTAAATTTATTTTAAAAGAGGGATATCTTTTAAAATAAATTTACCTTTTTCAGGTTTAATTATTATAATAAATTTATCTTTTTATGGTATTTGATAATGAGGAAAGTTTTTTTATTAATAATATTTCTGGTCACATCATCGTTTGGAGCTGATTTTCAACCCCAGCATGATACCTATTTTGGGCCGGAGCGTACAAAGATCATCTGGTCCCTTGGAAGCGGACTGGGTGCAGGCTCTGCACACGGATACCTGGGGATGAACAATGGTTTCAGCGGAGAACTGGAATTCTTAAGGCTAGTGGGTGAAGTGGATCCTGAGAACCGGTATGTCAAGTACCTCTGGCTTACATTGAGTGAGTACTATTCCTTATATGAGGATGAAAATAATTTTACGGAGTTCATTTTAGGCCAGGTTAACCTTGGTATCGGGCTGAATCTGAATGATAAAGGTGTTTTTAAAAATGTGATCCCCTATTTCGGAGGCGGAATGGGCTTTGGTATGAGCAGGAGTTCATTCGATATCACTTCAGATGATCCGTATTCTGTACAGGGAGACTGGCTGACGTATTCAGCTGTTGGAGGCCTGGAGTACAGGGCAACAAAGATGATCGTTTTTTTTGTTGAGACCAAGTATCTTTGGGGATCTCTGTTATCTGACATGGGCGGTGAAGACAGTAATTATATCCCTGATGCATATAGTAGTGATGGTGATGACAGTGGCGGTGGAAATAACAGCCGATATCAGCAGGTGGCAGATGGATATACGTTTGCCAGGGACGAAGTCGAGATACGCCAGCTCACCGTCAGGGCCGGTTTAAGGTTTTACTGGGGACAGGATATGTTCTGGTTTTATCCTTTCTTCTGGGAAAAATAGAATTGTTATTTTTTAATTATATGATCAGGGAGGTTTGTAATATGAAAGGATTGAAAGGTATAGTAATATTTTTTTTAATTACAGGTGTCATTTTTGCCTGTTCTCCTCCTCCGGAATTACCGGATAAAGAAGAGATGGTCAAGAACGTAAAATTTAAAGGGAGCTATTCCAGGGATGATGTTGATTACTTTCTCAAGTTTTTCAATGAGATGAGGGAATCCGTAAAGAACGAGGATGCTGAAAAATCTTTTTCATTCTATTCCCGGGATTTTATGTCTGATTCCGGTATTAATTTGAATGACCTGAAGAAGAATACAGAACTCTTGTATAAAGCATATGATAATATAGTATATTCGGTTTCCGATGTTCAGGTCCATGTGAAAGCGGATAAGGCTGTTACAACGGATAATTATTTTTATAAAGCCGGTCCGGCCGAGGAAGGATATAAGCCTCTTAATTATAAAGGAAGAGAAAGGATCTACTGGCAGAAAGAGAAAGAAAACTGGAAGATCATTAACTGGATCTATGAATAACATGAGCCGGACGCGTCAACAGCAAAAAAAATAAGGACATTAAATGCGTAAATTTACAATTATATTATTTGTTTTCTTTATCATACTGTATTTGACCGGATGCAGTGGTTTACGAAAATCTTCAAAGGAAGATCTTGATAATAAAGATGTCCTGACCGCTTCAGATGTAAATATCCCTCAAGGCGGAAAAGAGGAGAGATCATGGGAAGAGCTTACCAAAGATGAAAAGAAGCAGAGGAACAATGCTGTAAAACTGGCTAATTCCGGTAATCAGAAGTTAAAGGAAGGAAAATATAAAAGTGCCATCTCTGATTTTAGATCTGCAATTCAATTGTGGCCCGGTCTTGCAGATGCTCATCTGGGATTGGGGAATGCATATTATAAGAATAAAGATTATAAAGAATCTATTGCTTCCCTTGATTCATATATCAGGTTTAAATCGGATAATCCGGATGCTTATTTTATTAAGGGCTCCGGTTATTTAAAGCTTCAAGATAAGAACAATGCATTAAAGAATTTCCTGATCGTAACAAAATTAAATTCAAAAGATGCTGCAGCTTATATAGAGATCGGAAATATATATTATGAGGATGAGGTTTATAAGGAGTCTCTGATAAGCTTTGAAAAAGCTAATGACATTAATGAAAAAATGTTAGAACCGTATCTCGGCATGGGCAACAATTATATCGGATTAAAAGATTATCAGGAAGCAATAAAGATCCTGGATAAAGGGTTACAGATTAAAGATGATAAAAAATTGAATGAGAGCCGGCGGATCGCCAATGCACTGCTTCTTTTAAGAGAAGGCAGGGAGCTGTATAATGACGGGAAGTATCAGGAAGCTGAAAAGAAATTGAAAGAAGTATTGAAAGATATGCCGGATAATTATGATGCGAATTATGTATTAGGCCAGACATATTACAGATTGAAGAAAGACCAGGAAGCGGAAAAATATCTGCTGAAGGCGTATGAGATAAAAAAGGATGATCTTGACCTTTATTTTACACTGGCAGAGATCAATAAAAAGAAAAAAAAATATGAAGAGGCTATCGATTATCTTGAGGATGCAAAAGAAGTGGACCCGGGCAATTATAAGATATATAATTACCTGGGGATAATCTATAGTGAAACAGAATCTCATGACAAAGCCATAGAAAATTTTAAAACCAGCATCAAATTGAAGAAGGATTATGGAAAAGCCTACCTGAATCTGGGAGTGGCCCAGTATGAGATGGAAAAATACAGCCAGGCTAAAGTATCCTTTCAAAAGGCGAGTGATCTGG
The DNA here is from genome assembly GCA_018817865.1 of Spirochaetota bacterium. Lineage (GTDB taxonomy): Bacteria > Spirochaetota > JAHITG01 > JAHITG01 > JAHITG01 > JAHITG01. Next base: position 6,071 of record JAHITG010000289.1, on the reverse strand, counting down.
ACAGCAGCCTTGATAAAGCAGAAGAGTTTGAGAAAAAAGCTGATGCCATGATCTTTGTGAATGAAGGGAATCAGCTGTTTGAAGAGAAGAAGTATGATAAGGCCATAGAAAAATATAAAAGCTCACTGGATCTGGCTCCTGATTTTCTGGAAACCCGGGTGAATATCGGAAATGCATATGTACAGATAAAACAGTATATAAGCGCCATTGACCATTACGACAGGGCCCTCAAGATCGAGAAAGATTATTTACCCGCACTGATCGGATTGGAAAGAGCTTACAGGAATAAAGGGGACACGGTCAATGCAAAGAAGATGAACGAAAAGCTGGAGGGGCTGAAGGGTAAAGACCCCATGCTTTACTATAAACTGGGATTAAGCTATGAAGCAAATGCTAAATTTAAAGAAGCCATTGGAGAATATAATAAAGCCTTACTGATCGATCCCAATTACAAGGTCGCAAAGAAGAGAATAGCTACGGTTTATTATAAAATGGGTGTTCTTCTCTTTAATATCAAAGATTATGATCAGGCTAAAAATGAATTCGAAAAAGCGATACGATATAATCCTTCCTATTTCGATGCTATTGATAAGATCCAGTATATCGATGCATTGCGATACATCAGCGTAGCTTCAAGCGCATTTAATAAGGGAGACTATTCCACTGCCATTGCCAACTACAGGACAGCTCTTAATATCTATAAAGAAATGAAGGAAGTCTATCTGAACCTGGCAAATGCTTATATTATGAAAAAAGAGTTTGATGAAGCAGAAAAGGTCTTGAAACAGGGTATTAAGAAGTTTCCCCGGTATCCGGATTATTATCAGATGATGGGTGTGATATATAAAAATAAAACGCAGTATAAGCAGGCTTTCAGTTATTATAATAATGCGTTAAGCATCGATCCTAAAAATGATTCCGTCTTAAATGATATCGGAGAGATCTATTTAAGGATGGAGAATTATAATGAGGCCATGGTGAATTTTAATAAAGCCCTGGCGATCAATCCAAATAATTTTGATGCACATATAAATCTGGGTATTGCCTATTATAAAAAGGATGAATATAAAAAAGCGGTCCTTGAGTTTGAGAAGACAAAGAAGCTCGATAAATATTATGATCCGGCTTATTTTAATGCGGGACTGGCATATTATAAGCTGAATCAATTTGAGAAATCGGAAGAAAATTTTGATTTTGCCATCAGGCTGAAGAATAATATCCCTGTCTTTTATTTTTATCTGGCCAGGACCCAGTACTATATGCCCGGAAAGATCAGGGAAGCAGTAAAGAATATTGAGAAATCATTATCCATGAAGGAATCGCCGGCCTATTTTTATGGAGCAGGAAAAGTATATGAGAAGAGAATGGCTGTTGCTTTAGCGATCAATGTGCCGAAGTTCCTTAATAATGCCATTGAAAGTTACAGAAAAGTGATCAAGATGGCTCCCCGGACCCAGCTGGCCCAGTGGGCTGAGGACAGGATCATTGCCCTGATACCTGATGTCCGCTTGATGAGAACTTTCCCTCTGGCTGCCCGCCTTTCCGGAAATGTTGATGTTGAAAGAAATATGATCTATGCCGGGGATACCAGCGGTATCCTGTATGCTATCGATACGCAATCAAAAACAAGGGAATTTATAAAGAGTAAAGTTGTTTTTGGCATTCCTTTTACATCCGATGTTAAAATATATAAGGGAAAGGTGTTTGGGGGTATGGAAGACGGCAGTTTTATCTGTGTCAATAATTCTACGTTTAATGAGGCGTGGCGCTTCAGTGCTAATGGCTCTATTGTCGGGACACCTGTCTTTAGCGGGAGTACGGTCTGTTTTGGCTCAAGTGACGGAAATGTATATGCCCTTAATATTAATAATGGAAGATTATCATGGAAGGTAAATACCGGCAGTGTTATATCCGGCAATATAGTTTCAGTCGGGGGGAACCGGTTCTGTTATGCCAATAATGACGGCGAAGTGGTCTTATTAAGCTCCGGTGGAAAGATTTTATGGAGGAAACAGCTTGTCGGAAATGTTGTTCACTCGATAGGAAAAACCGGAAATGCACTGGGAATTGGAACAGATACCGGACTCTTTTATATTGTCAGCCTCTCCTCCGGCACAATAATAAAAAGAATGGATGTTGTTCGTCCCCTTACCGGTGGTGTGGGAAGTGATGGGCGGAATTTTTATTTCGGATCAGGAAGTGCCCTTTATTCTGTTAATTCAAGCGGCGAGCTCCGGTGGAAGACCTTTGCTGATTCTGATATAAAGTCTACACCGGATATCAGGCAGGACCTGGTCGTTTTTTCAACTGAAAATGGTGTCGTATATGCATTAAAGACGGATAAGGGACATCAGAAATGGAAATACATATGGAACAGTACGATCTCATCCAAGGCGCATATTTTTTCCGGAAATAATACATTTATTGGTGATGAGAACGGTTCCATATTGGAACTGTATTATAAATAATGCAGTTTAACTGTATTAAAAGGTCAATTTAAATTGACATTGATATTTTTTGTGATATACTATGTTATTAAGGAAACATCTGAATAAAGGGATTTAGTTATGTCACTTGGAATAAAGATAAAAAGTTAACATATTAAAGGAGGGTTTAAAGAATGATCGTTAAAGGAAAAAATTTACTGTTAATAACTGTTGTTATTTTTATACTCTTTTCTGCAGGAGATGGATTTAGTGCATGTTTCGGTATATTAGGAGGAGGAGTTTCTGTTCCTAAGGACGCTAAAAAAACAGGGATCTGGATCGAGACAGACATCAAGCCCTCGGCAAGGTTTGAGGAAGCAAGAATAAAATCGATCTCTATCTTAAAATTTGATGCCAAATATGTAAAATCCGTACGGGGAGAGATCATCGATTATATCGATCTTTCTAATAGATTTACCGATGACATTCTAAAACGGTTCTATAAGTCAGAGAAGGTAGATGTCGCTTTAGGCGAATATGAAGATAAGGTGATCGAGACGGATATCCTGGAAAAAAAGAGAGGGGACCTGGAGATCCATGGCAATACATTGCAGCGGTCCATAGAATATAAGGCAACCCCTTATAAAAAGATAGAAGCTATATTAGGGGGCAGGATCAATAAGTATGATGAGGGAGAGGACTGGGACCATGCATTTATTGAGATTACATTGAAAATGACCGATACTTATAGCGGAGCCGTGTACTGGATCACGGACATGAGAGGGTATACAAAGGATATTGTGGAGACTATTGTAAAATCTGTAAACGAAGGAAAGTATACAGAGCCGATAGTGGTGAAGAAGAGCGAAAAGGTAGAGAAGAAAGAAGAGAAAAAGAAAGATAAAGAAGAGGAGAAAAAGAAGAAATAGGATAAAGCTCTGTTCGATCTTTATTTGAAATTCTTCGGAGGTGGTCAAATATGGCCAGGAAATTGATATTAATTGCTTTACTTGTTCTAATGAGCGCATTCTTTACAAGCTGTACGGACAGCATATTCGGATGGCTTTATCCGGGCAGCGGTGATGCGGAAAGTGCAAATGATCTGATCGCCCTGGGTGACCAGGCCCTTGCCAAGGGAGATGCTACTGCAGCATACGGTTATTATGTGAAAGCGGTCACGGCTGACGCATCAAGCGGCAGGGCACGGATAGGTGTTGCCAGGGCCAGGTTTTTAATGAGCAATGTGGACCTGATACTCCTTGTCTCAAAGATGACTTCCGGTACGGATGATGACCTTCCGGCTATTATTACACAGTTTGCCGTGGCTATCCGGCTCACAATGGATGATGTTATTACATATTTAGCTCCGATCACACAAGGGGCCTGTCCTGATGTATCCATGTATGATTTTGAAGTAAATATAAACCTGGTGCTCTCTTATTTTTTAAGAGGTTTTATAAGGAATGGTGATAGTAACAATGACCTGGTATATTTCAGTGCCGGAGGCCCGAACAGCGGTGACCTCTTTATCTTTCAGGACGGGAACCTCGGGTATAATACAGCAAAAGTCGATGTGGAGAATCTGGAAAGCCAGATAACCACAACGCTGGATGATTTTAATAACAGGATCTCACTTCTCCAGCCTATCGAGGAGAGCTCGGTCTCCAATATAATCTCCTTCGGCCATGATATCGTAGAAGACCTCATAGAAGTATATAAAATATTCGGAACCTCCTTTTCTGATTTTCAGGAAGCAGCCAATGCCTTAAACCGCGGGGTGCAGGGCATATCCGGCGGAGAGGTCATGGATGATGTAAAGAATGATATTAATGAGCGTGTCACAGAGATGTCCGGGTATTTAACCGGGGCTGATGCAGATGCATTGATCTTAAGTTCGGACCATTTAAAACTTGTAGGGACAAATGCTTTCAGCGGATCTTATACAGCTTTTGCTGAAACTCCCTGGGCCACCACTGTGCCTACCTTTGCAACCTATGCGGCAGGTAAGACTAATCTTTTGAGGCGCGTAACAGACCATCCGGGAAGTTCATATGACATTACGAATCCGACCAACATGGCTTATATCCAGGAAGTGGTCACGGTTATGAATGATATTGTTATACATATCACCGATTCTAATTTATTGAAACAGCTGATGGGTACCGGTGGAAGTTAATATATAAGGAATGATATTGAACATGAAAAATAAAGGATCATTTCAGTTTATTATTTTTTTACTTGTTATTCACCTTTGTGCAGGATATATCCTGGCTGCGCAGCAGCCCGTCACTTTTTCTGATGCGCGTGTACAGGGTATGGGAAATACCTTTGTGGCAATTGCGGATGATAAAAATATGCTCTTCTTCAACCCTGCCGGTTTTGCTTCATATGGTTTGATGGAACAATCCAAGCTGGCAGCTATAAAAGATCCCACGCTCTGGCGGCCCCGGTATTCCAATATAGGGGATATCACGATCGCATCGGTTACCGTGGGCGCAAGCGGGTTTGCATTTGAAGATCTTCTTATTCTCGCAGAAATAACAGATGACAGTTATTCAGATCCCTGGTTTCAGCTTCTGGATATGAATTTTTTTAATAAATTCATTGACGGGACCCTGACCGCTTCGGATGTCTCAAATGCAAACAACAGTCTTCTTTCGGCATATTCCACCATTGTTCATCCTTCGGTCAATGCCGAGTTTTTAAGTATGGCAAGGCATTATTTCGGGTTCGGAGTATTCTTCTCATCCGATATCGTTATCAAACTGGACCCTACCCAGGGTCTCCTGAATATACCAAATATTCAGGCACAGGTACATGCGGACCTTATCTTTCCATTCGGTATCGGCATGCCCATTCCCGGGTATAAAAACTGGCATGCCGGAATTACTTTGAAATATTTTCACAGGTTAAGCGTTGAATTGAATGATCTTACGGATTACCTGGAAGTCGTTCAGTGGGTTGAGGGAGATTATTTCAAGAGTGATTTTTTTGATACACAATCCATTATGAACATGCTTATCCATGGTATAGATTATACAAAAGCCCCTATTGATCAGATCAAAGCGGGGACCGGATACGGGTTCGATCTGGGACTGATGTACCGTCCGTCCTTTGCCTGGAAGGTGGGATTACTCTTATCTGATGTCTATACCAGGATCAACTGGTGGGACAGGACAGAGCCCTCCAGTATTCCGATCAATGCGAGGGTAGGCGTTGCCTGGACCCCGCGGTGGAGTTTTATCGGATTATTTGAAGACCCTATTCTGGCTGTTGATGTCGAGGATCTGTTCCATCAGCAGGAGAAGAATTTCTTCTTAAAATGGCATTTCGGCTCTGAGCTTAAATTTTTATGGCGTTTTTTCAGTTTACGGTTCGGGATCAATGAAGGATACCCGTCTTATGGTGTCGGCATTGACCTGAGCCTGCAGATCTTAAGCAGGTTACCGGTATTAAGATGGCTGCGTCCGGACAGGATCTACTTTCCGAAATTTGATCCCAGGGATAAAGAATTTGTTCAGAAGAACCCTTTATGCTGCTGTCTAACCGGTCTTTTAGCGCCGATCTTTTATGCTCATCTGAAGATAGATCTGAGCTATACGGGATATGAGCTCGGGATACAACCCGGTGATCTGAAGAGTTATC
>JAHITG010000027.1 GCA_018817865.1 Spirochaetota bacterium | reverse complement strand
TTTAATATTGTACACGGCACTAAACTTTTATCACACAGTACGAAAAACACAAAACCAAGCCACCCGTTCTTTAAAAAGTATAATGAATTCATCGAAAAGATCGCTGATGTTATAGAGCAGTGTATGAAAGAAAATATCCTGATGAAGAATGACAAACACTTTCTTGCGTTCTCATTACTGGGTCAGATCAACCATAATATTATAAGGTGCGTATTTATAGATAATTTTGAATTGGTAAAAGACTTGGACAAGAAGGTCTTTAATCTCTTTATGAAAGGAGCCGGTAAATGAAAAGTATCTGTAAAATCCTGATTTTCCTGTCTATTCTTATCTATTCTACTTCCCTTTCTGCAGTAACGCTTAATATCGGATCAGCGATTGATATTGCCATCAAGAACAGTAAAGAATTAAGAACAGCAAAGGAAAATCTGAAAAGTGCTAAAGCCGAAATGGGTATAGCCCGTTCTTCATTTTTTCCCTCTATCGAAGGAAAGGCCAGCTATACCTATCTGGGGGTCGTACCCAGTACCATCATGGGATCCATGGGATATGAACCGGATCCTCTGAACCCCCTGGATCCTTATAGACATTCACACTCTTTTACTGAAAGTCAGATCGATTTAGCCAGGCAGAACAACTGGGAAGGGACAATTACCCTGATGCAGCCGATCTTTACCTGGGGAAAACTGGCAGGCAGCTACAAGCTGGCCTCCCTGAAATATGATTCCGAAGAGGAGAATTATAAAAAAGCCAAGATCCAGCTTGTTTACAACGTAAAGGATGCTTATTATTCTTACCTGCTGACAAAAAAACGGATAAAACTGCTGGAAGAGATGTATGAACAGCTGAAGGAGACTGTCAAATCAGCCCAGGTTAATTACAGGTCCGGTATAATAACCAAATATGACCTTATGGCCATGGAGGTTCAGCTGGCCAACATGGAACCGTCCCTGAAGCAGGCTCAGGACGGGATCGTTCTTGCAAAAGAAAATTTAAGGAATACACTGGGCTATAAAGATAATGGCTTTGAGGTTGAAGATGAATTCACTTATACGAATATCTACTATAATTTTTCCTCTGTCAAAGACCGGTTCTTAACCCATAACCCGGACCTGAAAAGCATGCAAAATCAAAAAAAGATAATGGATAAACTGGTCTCCCTGTCCAGGACCGCTAACAAACCGTCTCTGGCAGGTATTGTGAATTATAAATATACTTATATTCCGGAAGACAGTTCCACTTTTGGAAGTTCAGACCCCCATTCGTGGTCCGCCACCCTGGCTCTGACCATCCCTATCTCAGAATGGTTCCCATGGTCAAGGACATCAAAAGAAGTGGACAGATCAAAGGCAGATAATAATGCCATGGATCTCGGATATGAACAGATGAAAGAGGGCCTGCTGATCCAGCTGAAACAGATCATACTGGAGATGAATACACAGAATAAACTGATCGAAAGCCAGAATAATAATGTTCAAAAAGCTAAAGAGACCTACCAGTTCCATCAAAAACAGTACAGGACCGGCTTGATAAGGAATACCGAATTGATCTCATCTCAGGTGGCCTTAAGTGAAGCAGAAACCAATTACCTTGAAGCGATCTTTAAATATATTCTGGCCAAAGCAAAACTGGACCTTCTGCTGGGTCAGGTGAACATATCAGGGCTGTAATATACATTATCACATAACTTGGAGGAAACAAATGGTAAAAAAGATCAAAACCGTTATAAAGAGGAATCCTATAAAGGGCCTGAAAAACTTTAAAAAATGGGATAAAAAAAGGAAGATCAAGACCATTGTTATATCTGTGGTAGTACTCATTATAATCATGAGGATCATGGTCGGAATTGCAGGCAGAAGCAAGAAAAAGGATATCGTAATTATAAAAATACCTGTTGAAGCAGCTATAGCAAAAACAGATACTATCCGGGAAGTCGTATACATAACAGAAAGACTTCAGGCATTATCAGATGTCAATGTCATGCCGCCGGTATCCGGATGGGTCCACTCTCTTAATGTGGATATTGGATCACGGGTCAGTAAGTATCAGGTCGTAGCTACTATCAACAGAAATATCGTAGGTAGTGAATATGTCAATGCCATTGTAAAAGCCCCTATCAGCGGGGAAGTAGGCAGAATACATGTGGATAAGGGAGCTACGGTGTCACCCGCTACTCCAATAATGAACATCATCAACTATGACCTGATCAAGATCTATGTTAATATACCAGAAAAGTTTTCCGGAAGAGTAAAAAAAGGAGATACTGCCCTGATAAGGATGGAAGCACAGAAGAACGAAGAATATATAGGCACTATTGAAAAAGTAAGTTCCATGATAGATGCGATGACAGGGACATTCCAGGCCAAGATCATGATACCGAACAGACAACACCGGTTAAAACCGGGAAGTTTCGCCAATATAAAAGTTGTGCTGAATATAGAGAAGGGGGTGATCATTCCCAAAGATGCCCTTATTGAGACCGAAGGGATCAGGCCGTATGTATACAAATCCGTTGACCACAAGGCCTTAAAGGTTTACATTGAAAAAGGCATTGAAGAGGATGAAAATGTTGAGATCGTGAAAGGGATCCAGGAGAATGACATTGTTATTACTATCGGGAAAGAGATCGTCAAACAGGGATCAGAGCTATATATTGCAAATGCAAAAGATCTCGGTATAGCCACCGAAGCAACAAACATAAAGAATGAAGAGAAGAAGAGCGACAAAAAAGGAATAAATAAAAAAAAAGAACAGACCGGCCTGAAAAAAGAGAAACCCGCTGATAAAAAAGAGATAAAAGATCAGGATAAGAAAAAAGATGAAAAGAAGAAAAATAAATGAACGACCTTTTAGTTTTATTAAAATAAAGGAGTACAAACCATGAATCTACCCAGTTTAGGAGTTAAACGGCCGGTATTGACCAGTGTTGTCTTTATATTGATCCTGCTGATCGGGGTTATCAGCCTGATCAACCTTCCCATAGAGCTCCTCCCGGACATGACCTTTCCCTATATATCGGTTATCACATCATATGAAGGGACCGGCCCTGAAGAGATAGAATCAAGTATAACCAAGATAATAGAAGGAGCCGTCTCAACGGTCCCTAATATAAAAAAGGTCTATTCAACCTCATCCGAAGGATTATCCATCGTAGGGCTTGAATTCGAATGGGAAACAGACCTGGATAGTGTGGCCAATGATATCAGGGACAGGCTGGACCAGGTAGCCAGTTATCTTCCCACTGAAGCGGACAAACCGCTGATCCAGAAAATGTCCACTTCTGCCATACCGGTCATGTTCATGGGTATACGGGCGAAAGAGAGTTATCCCAAACTCAATAAAATAGTAGAGGATAAGATCCTGGATATATTAAAACAGGTGGATGGAGTGGGAAACTCCATAGCAGTCGGAGGCCTGATAAGAGAGATTCGGATCGACATGGACCAGGCAAAGATCAATTCATATAATATCACAATAGATGCTATTCTCGGAAGCATTAGAGCCAATAATGTATTCCTACCCGGAGGAGATGTGAAGGTCGGAAATAGTGAATATCTACTCAGGATACCGGCCGAATACAGAAATATTGAAGAGATCAAAAATATTATTGTGGGAAATTCCAGGGGTATCCCGGTCTATCTCAAGGATGTGGCAAATGTCCTGGACTCCTTTAAAGAAGAGAATATGATCGTACGGGTCAACGGCCAATCAGGTGTTATGGTTATTATACAAAAACAGTCTAAAGCTAATACGGTTTCTGTTGCAAAAAAAGTAAGAGAGAAACTGAAAGAGCTCCAGCCGACCCTTCCTGAAGATGTCAAAATTGATATCGGAATGGATACCAGTAAATATATTCTGGATTCCATAAACACCCTGACCTCTACTATCGGATTCGGTTTCTTGTTTGTAGTACTGGTGGTCTTCCTCTTTCTTATTGACTGGAAAGCCAGTGTTGTCATTGCCTTGACCATTCCCTTCTCGCTTATTGCTTCTTTTATCGTTCTTTACCTGATGGGATATACTATCAACATTATGTCTTTAAGCTCGCTTGCCATTGCCATCGGGATGGTCGTTGATAACGCCATCGTTGTAACCGAAAATATCTACCGTCACCGTTTTGAAGAAAAAATGGAATTAAAGAAAGCTTCCGTTAACGGGGCATCAGAGGTTCTTCAGCCTGTTATGGCCAGCACCCTGACAACCGTGGCTATCTTCATTCCTATCTTTTTTGTGACCGGTATCGTAAATGTTATGTTCAGGGAACTCTCTATCTCTATTATTACGGTCCTTACTACTTCGCTTTTCGTATCGCTATTCCTGTCCCCTATGGTCTCCTCTTTGATCTTTCGCAAGAAACCGGAACAGCCTTTCTTTATAAAAGCAGAAAAGATAAATAGTCGTGTCTTTGACATGTTAAAATTTTACTATAAAAAGATCCTTGACTGGGTCCTTTGCCATAAAAAAAGCACTGTCTTTATTGCCATCGGTATCTTCGTCTTCTCGCTTATAATACTGGCGCTCTTCGTAGGAAAAGAATTTACCCCGCATGAAGATCAGGCCATGATAATGGGTACCATAGAACTGGAGAGCAATACAAGGGTTGAAGTCACGGATAAAGTCATGGAAAAAATCGAGAAAATAATTAACCAAAATATTCCCGAAAAAGAGATGATGTTTACCCGCTCCGGTAAAAGCCCGGGAGGCAGGGCCGCTGCATCAGGCAGGGATGAAGGTTCCAATATAGGATTTATAATGCTTCGGCTGGTAGGCAAAAATGAAAGAAAGCGATCTGATGTTCAGATCCTTTCATGGCTGAATGATCAGATCAGGATGATCCCCGGAATCAAATCACTGGATCTGACCACGGACATGGGCATGGGAGG
>JAHITG010000288.1 GCA_018817865.1 Spirochaetota bacterium | reverse complement strand
GGAGCCTTTTAAATTTTCTTCAACAGCATTTTTATCCTGCGGGTCTTTATCCGTTCCCGTAACAGAGCAGATAACAGTAAGGTGCCTCTTCTTCTTTCCTGCCGTCTGAAGTGCTTCCCTGATAACAGGTGCGAGTTCTCTGTCCGGGTGCATATTGGATCCATACCCCAGAACAACATCAAGAAGAATGACGGCCGTTCCGGGGTCCATCGCTTCTTCCAGTATCTTTTTATTTCTCAGGGAAAAGTCGATCATGGGATGGGGCCGTCCTACGGTGAATTCATCCCCTCCTAGATCAATTACTGAATGTTCCCGGCTCTTCCATGAATCTTTAAGCCTGTATTTCGGATCTAAAGGCGTATTGCTGTAAACAAGACCGACTTCGTCCATATCTCTGAAAATGATCTGAGCCTCATCACAGAGCGTACCCCCGCTGTACAGTCCCCGTATGTATTTCTGTGTTTTTCTTTTTTTCTTTGCTTCCTTTTCAGCAATTTTTCGGATCTCCTCTTCCCTCTTCCGTAAAAGATCAGCAGACCCGTCCGGGTCCTTCCCCTTTGAAAGGGCAACGGATCGAAGGGCTGCTTCTTCAAGAGTATGTGTAAATATGACATTTTTTCCTTTTAATACCCCGGCAGGGCTTCCCAAAAATATGGCTACTGTCGGCTTTGTGATGTTTTTCATCTCTTTCATTATGGAATTCAAAACATCTTTATGAGGAGGTTTGGAAATAAGAGTGATCACTTTCGTATCTTTATCCCTGTTCAGAGCCTTCATCCCTTCAATGAACATGATCCCGCCCACTTCCTTTGAAACATCCCTCCCGCCCGTACCGATGGCCTGGGATATCCCGGCTCCTTGACCGGTAATGACAGAGCTGACCTCCTGAAGTCCCGTACCGGAGGCAGCAACAATACCGATATTGCCTCTGGCAACGACATTGGCAAAACCAAGGGGAGCGCCGTTTATGATGGCGGTACCGCAATCCGGCCCCATCACCAGCAGTCCTTTATCCCGGCCTGATTTTTTTAACTGGATCTCTTTATCTAAGGGGACATTATCCGAAAATATCATGACATGCAGATCCTTCTCTAATGCTTTAACAGCTTCATGATAGGCGTACTTCCCGGCAATGGATATTAAAGAGAGATTAGCATCCGGCATTATTTCTAAAGCCTTGTCAAGACTTTTAGGAATGTAATTTCCCTGCTCCTCTTTTTGCGTCTTCTTCTCTTTCAGTAACCTGTCGATGGCCTGTAAAGCAGCTTCAGCTTTCGAGCGATCAAAAGCTTTGATCGCTATCAGAAGGTCCGTATCACCTGTATTCTTGAATTCAGGGATCAGCAGATGTGAGGATTGCAGTATGGACCTGTTCTCTTTCGTCCCCATGACAAGGGCGCTGTCGGAGATCCCGTCAAGTTCATTGACCTGCCTGGCTATCATCATCAGGGAAACAGAATCAAAATATACCCCTTTTCTTACAATGCCTTTTACGACCATCGATCCTCCCGGGCGGAATGATATTTTGGAAGTTATTTTTTCCCTATAAAAAAAGGGATGGAAAACGGGATCTGTTTAATTGCAGATTAAAAATATTGATTTCAGGAACAAAGTCAAATAAAAATTGTTCCTTTAGATATTCGGCGATGGTTAAAACTTTTTAAAGGCGCAGATAAATCCTGTTAAAAGATCTGCCCCTGATGTTTCCCCATGGGATAACACCGCCTTTACGCTGTCCAGGACAGGCCCTTCATTATCATGCAGTAATGATCGTATTAAATTTTTGATCTTCTCAGAGAACAGGCCCTTTTGGGAAAAACAGATAAGGTTATCTGAAATAATATTCCCTGATCTACTCTGTGAGAAAACAGCCTCCTGAACAACATCAAGATCAATCTGAAAGATCTTACTGATCATGAAATTTCCCGCTAAAAAACCGGCAATAAAATCATCTCCTGCAGGAGTAAAACCATAACCTGTTCCTTTCATCAAGGCAGTACCTGCTGAATAATCTTCAGCAAGAAATTTATTCCATCCCCTGGTGATCCTTTTTATCATTTCTTTTTCAAAACCGGAGTTGAAGTGTTTTCTTCTTTTTCTGTCCAGAAGAAATACAAGGCTTTTCAGGGAAGAATGTTTTATTGTCAATTTTTCCAAAGATCCCATGTTTCTCATTAATCTCTCTTTATCACAGCCATCCCAGGATAGAGATGAACAGTATTTATTGATCTCATTTAATTTAAAATGAACATCATCAAATTGCATGGAAGAAGAGAATATCCTGACCTCTTTTGTTCCGGAGAAGTCAATTCCGGGAGCCAGAACAACATTGACCGGACCGCTGCAGATATCCTCTGTTACCAGGGAAACAAGTTTTCCTTTGTATGCGAAATTAGAGGCCGCGGGAAACCGGGAATGGATCATATACGATCCCGGCAGGATATGATCACCATAACTTATTACTTGATGTGACATTTTTATATATCTATTACCGGTAAAATGCTCACTTAATTATATCAGTATCTATCATGGAATCAACTGATATTTTAATACATTTTAAAAAGATTGAAAATTCTTTTTAATAAAATATTTTTCCTGTATGCAGAATAAAGCCAACCCGCTTAATCAGTTCTTACGAACTTTTTATACCTACAAATTCTTTACTGATTTTGCTTTTATCTATGCGGTCTATGTTGTGCTCTTTAAGGTCAGGGGACTCTCAATATTTCAGATATCTTTGCTGCTTGCCCTCTGGTGTGGTTTTGTCATATTACTCGAGGTCCCGACCGGTGCTTTGTCTGACCGGTGGAACAGAAAATGGATGCTTTTTTTAGGTATGCTTGCTAAAGTCATGGCCTTTACTATCTGGTTCTTCTCTCACAAATTCCTCTTCTATGCGCTCGGATTTTTATTATGGGGGATCCAGGAGGCCTTTGCCAGCGGTACGGAAGAAGCACTGCTTTATGATACTTTAAATAAATACGGGAAAACAGAAGACTATGAAAAGATAGCAGGGAAATCTCAATTTTATTCAAAGATAGCTGTCGGTACATCCGTTTTACTGGGAGGGATCATTGCATCATACAGCCTTGATCTTAATATTATTCTTTCAATAATATCCATGCTGATCGCTATGATCACTACCCTATTTTTCCATGAAATAGAAGATGCAAAATTACATGTAAAACGGACAACTTACAAAGAGATGATCAAAAACTCCTTTAAAAAGATATATCATAACAAGGGAATATTTAAGCTTATCATTTATTCCTTTATAGTGCTCTCTGTTTCGGGAACCATCGAAGAATACCAGCAGCTTTATTTCAACTGGCTGAAGATCTCTTTTTCCTTTTACGGCGTCATTATTGTCATTTACATGTTCTTTCAGGCACTGGGCAACCGGCTGGCCTATAAATTTAAATCCT
>JAHITG010000287.1 GCA_018817865.1 Spirochaetota bacterium | reverse complement strand
TGATTGAAAAAGCTGTTTTTGAAAAAACCCCCGTGATCATCATTTCATCCAGCGGGGGAGCGAGAATGCAGGAAGGGATCTTTTCCTTGATGCAGATGGCCAAAACATCAGCTGCTTTGGGGCTTTTAAGTAAAAAAAAGATCCCCTATATCTCCATTTTAACGCATCCTACTACGGGCGGAGTCTCTGCCAGCTTTGCAATGCTGGGAGATGTTATTATGGCCGAGCCGAATGCGCTTATCGGATTCGCAGGGCCAAGGGTTATTGAACAGACCATAAAGCAGAAATTACCGCGTGGATTTCAGAGGAGTGAATTTTTACTGGAACATGGCCTGATAGATATGGTGGTTCCGAGAAAAGACCTTAAAAGTACAGTATCCAGGTTGCTTGTGTATCTGACAAAAAAATAATTAATAAGTTGACATTCAATTTTTTCTTTATATTATTGATATACTAAAGTGTAGGAGGACGTTATGTCTAGAGTACTTGTTAAAAAGATAAATAAAGTTTATCCTAATGGAACGCATGCTGTCGTAGATGTTGATTTCGAAGTAAAAGATAAAGAATTTGTAGTTCTGGTAGGTCCATCCGGGTGCGGAAAATCCACAACCTTACGAATGATAGCCGGTTTAGAAGATATTACTGAAGGTGAAATATATATTGGTGATAAATTAGTAAACGATGTTCCTCCAAAAGACAGAGATATTGCCATGGTCTTCCAGAATTATGCTTTATATCCTCATATGACCGTATATGATAATATTGCTTTTGGACTAAAGCTGAGGAAATTACCTAAAAACGTTATTAAAGAGAGGGTAGATGAAGCCGCTTCTATTTTAGGTATTGAAAAATTGCTTCTTAATAAACCCAAAGAGCTCTCCGGTGGACAAAAGCAGAGGGTTGCTGTAGGTCGTGCCATAGTACGAAAACCGCAGGTTTTTCTTTTTGATGAACCTTTATCCAATCTGGATGCAAAATTAAGAGTACAGATGAGAGCTGAATTGAGTAAATTACATACACGGCTTCAGACTACGATGATCTATGTTACACATGATCAGGTAGAAGCTATGACAATGGGAGAAAGGATCGTTGTCATGAAGGATGGATTTATACAGCAGATCGAAAATCCGATCAACTTATATAAAAATCCTGTTAATCGATTCGTAGCAGGCTTTATCGGTTCTCCTCCTATGAATTTTATTGAAACAAAGCTGGTCGAAGTCAGTAAAGGGTACTGGCTAGACGAAGGAACATTCAAAATAAGACTGCCGGATAACTTTAAAGAAGCCGTTAAAAGCCATTTGAATAAAAATGTGATCTTCGGCATCAGACCGGAAGATATTTATGATAAATTATTCTATAAAGAATCGGCACCTGAAAATACAATAAAGTTGACCGTAGAGGTCGTGGAACCTTTAGGATCCGAAATACTCGTCTATTTTACAACAGGTAAGAATTCGCTTACAGCCAAGCTGGAACCGCGCACCGATGTATCTGTTAATCAGGATGTTGAAATGGTTTTGGATATGTCTCAGATACATATTTATGATGCTGAAACAGAAAAATCATTGGTTTAAGTAAAAATTACAGGGATCATCAAATTTGGAGATCCCTTCATATAACTTCTCCAATTTAAAGTAGTTTCATAAGAAGAATTCTAATTAATTGAATTTTTACTTGCCAAACAAATTATTTACTTTATATTATGGACGATCATAATTTACAAGGAGCTATAGTTGTGAGAAACCTGTATAAGTTTTTATCGTTAATAGTAATACCTTTATTGTTGTTTTTATATGTGAAAGATTCAATCGGGCTGAAATATGAAGGTAAAAAGATCAAATCGATCATAGTGAAGGGAATTCTTAACACAGATGATTCACTTGTCTATGATGCTCTGGTGATCAAAGAAGGTGACAGGTTAGATGCTGAAAAGCTGGGCATATCCATAAGAAATATATATCAGACAGGTAAGTTTAAAGATGTCAAGGTAGATGTGCTGGAAAAGAATGATCAGCTTATTATTACAATTATAGTTGAAGAAAGACCCGTGATCAAACAGATCGAATTTAAAGGAAATGATGAATACGGAGAAACGGACCTGTCGGAAGCTATCAAGGATTATGTAGTAGAGGAAGATGTACTGGATGATTATAAGATCAATGAAGCTGTAAATATCATATTGGATAAATATAGTGAAGACGGATTTGAGGATACGACCATAAGGACTTTTAAAATAATCGATAAAGAGGAAAAGACCTGCAAGGTCATTTTTAAGATCAAGGAAGGTGATGAGGTTCGGGTTGGAAGTATCAAGATCCAGGGAACAAAAGTGTTTGAGGAAGACAGGGTGATCAGTGAGATGGATACTCATATTGATGACTGGCTTCATTCGGGAATATTCAGCAAAGAAGAATATGAGATGGACAAAAAGAATATTATCAGGTTTTATAAAAACAACGGATACATCAGGGCCAGGATCCTGGAAGATAAATTGGTCTCCCGTTTTGAAGGAAAGAAAAGAGATAAAGAGAAAAAATTATATATTTCCATTAAACTCAGCGAAGGAAAACAGTACAAATTCGGCCGGTATCAGATAACCGGCTTTACACTTTTTTCCGAAGACCAGATCGCCGAGAGGCTGGAAATGGAGACCGGCGAGATCTTTAATCAGGACAAGTTCGAGATTGACCTCCAGAGGATTCAGGCACTGTACAGTGAACGGGGGTATATCTTTGCCAGGGTCATTCCTGAAGAACGTGTGG
>JAHITG010000286.1 GCA_018817865.1 Spirochaetota bacterium | reverse complement strand
TTCGATAACATCATAGATCATATAGATCTGAACTTATCAGATGAAAAAAACAGATAAAATGACTCACCTTTATTAAAAAATTAAAACTTTTATTACCCTTTTTATAACTCCTTTCGTCTAAATAATATAAGGATAAAAAACAGAAGGATTAAAAACGAAAAAGCCCAGTCCATTTTATTAATGTACTAAATAATTGATCCTGCCAAATTCGGCGGTCTTTAAAGGCCGCCGAATGTAAAAAGGATTTAAATCATCGTACCGATAATAATATCATGCCTGTCATCTTAAAGTAAGGAGGATATTACTAATGAAAAGGTCCCTGTTGTACGGATTAATGATCAATATTCTGTTCGTCCTGAACCTCTCTGCTGAGTCAGAGCAGTTTAAAGGTTTCCGGGTAAAGCGCTTCCCTTTCTTTATTTATTCTGATGCACATCATAAGCTGAATCATTTTTACCCCGGTTCTATGAGAGGAGATTTCTTTCATATTAAAATAAATGACAGATATTCACATGATCCAAAGGTTGGAAAGACCTGCATCAGGATACAATACACTGCTGAAAAAAAGCTGGGGATGGGATGGGCCCAGATCTCTTTTCAGCCTACTCCCTCAGACTACTGGAATACCAAACGCGGCAGCTATGACCTTACCACTGCAAAAAAACTCTTCTTTTATGCAAAAGGTGAAACCGGTAATGAGATCGTAGAATTTAAAATGGCCGGATTTAACGGTAAAGAATCCAGCAATAAAAAGGTTACAACAGATGAGATCAGGCTGACAAAAAAATGGAAACTCTATTTTATTGCCCTGGATAATGTTCTATTATCCGAGATCATTGGAGGCATAGCTATTATCTTCTCCAGAGAGAGGAATCCTGACAAAGCTACGATCTATATGGACCAAATATACTATTCAGATAAAACAACTCCTGATAATTTCAATTCCAATAACTTTTCCAGATCAACCGCAAATTAGCAGGAACATCCCGGAGGCCTCATCTGAACCTTACCTGTAATATTTACGAGTAATATAAAAATTTCTTGGTTTTTTTCAAAAAAGCGCTATATTATAATTATCAGGAATGAAGCTTGTTTTTACACCGAAAATCAATGAAATGGATTGGGAATTATGTCTCTTAAAAAAATTATAATTATCTTTATTATTCTTTTCTTCTATTTGAATTCAGCTTTTACCCAGGAAACTAAAGACAACAATAATGAAGCAGAGGGGAAACCTTTTACAGGATTGAAGATCAAAGGCTTTCCCTTTCATGTCTATTATGATGCTCTGCATGATGACATCAATCATTTCTATCCCAGCGGATGGCGGGGGGACTGGTCTGATATTAAATTCAATGGTACTTACCAGAAGAATCCAAAAGAAGGAAAGTACTGTATCCAGATAAAATATACGGCAAACCAAAATCAGAAATTCGGATGGGCTTCTGTTTCATGGCAAAATCCCGCTCATAACTGGGGAGGGATAAAAGGCGGTTATGACCTGAGAGGTGCAAAAAAATTCTATTTTTATGCACGGGGAGAAGAAGGAAATGAATATGCTGAATTCAAGATAGGCGGAATATCCGGGCTCTTTTCGGATTCGATCCCCATGCTCTCTACAGGTAATGTTGTTTTAACCAAAGAATGGAAATTGTACGAAATAGATCTGCTGGACGTGGACTTAAGCTATATTTCAGGAGGCCTTACCGTGGTCTTCACCAAATCCTATAATCCGGACGGATGTACCATCTACATCGATGAAGCCTATTATACAGATAAAATTAAGATCATGGTAAATAACCAGGTAAGATTACCTATCATAAAGAAGAACAGCATCATGAAAGTAGCAATAATGGATTTTGAGAATACATCCAATTCAAAAGATCTGAATTATTTAAGTAAAGTCATATCCGAATCCATATCCACCTCGCTGGGGAAGAATAATGACCTGATAGTTATGGATAGTAAAGGAGTAAAAAATAACTTGAAAAAACTTGCACTGACTTTTGAAAATTTTAAGACATTGAACGAAGATACGGTCCTGGGAAAAATACTGGGTGTTGATATTGTTGTAAGGGGAAGTTTCATTGAAGTAGATAATCAGATACTGATCAATATTAAATTGATCGAAGTAGCTTCAGGGACTATTCTTACAGCAGATCAGATCAAAGGGCAACCGGGAAAGGACCTCTTCCTTCTTCTTGATAAAACTTCAAATTATATCCTGAGCCAGCTCCTGCGGTTCAACCGTGCCATGAATTAACAATTCAATAATTAAAATTATCTTCGCAGCTCTGGTGCCAGGTCACAATTTTCATATATTATACTTACAGATTTAATCCAATATTACAGTTGTGAAAGTTATGACCTGGCACCTTTTTTATTTATTTTTGCCTCTTTACTTCTCTTTATCGTCTGAAGTAATGTATACGAAAAAACAGGGAAATAAAGACGGTATTTATAAACTATATGTTTTTTAGGAAATAAAAATGAAAAGATGCAAAGTAGGAAAAAAATTAGAACTGTTAATCTGGGATGAACTGGAGCCGGATGAAGAAAAAAGGATTAAAGCTCATCTTAAGATCTGTGATGAATGTGCAGCAAGATACAAGGAACTGCAAAAGCTGAAGAACTCTTTGGTCGATCCGGCCGCCTTTACAGCCCCGGACCGTATCGAAGAGATCCTTATCAAAGCCAGGATACGGAAAGAGGAAGAAGAGACCCTGAAGGGTATCCGCTCCCTTCTCTTTCTGAATATACTGAGCACACTGAAAAGATACAGAAAGATCAGCCTTGCAGCAGCCTCTGTCCTGCTTGTTGCCGGGATCTTTCTGTTTCTGCCAAAAGATGACAACAACCTCTATTTTGTCCGGGCAACCGGTCCGGTCATGCTGGGCAACCAGCCCTTCTTTGATGATACCCGGCGTGTTGCCAGGATCAAGCATGAGCTGAAAGAGATGATTGATATCAATACGGGAAAAGGGGAATGCGCATTCCAGATAGCCACGAAAAAGATCATCGTCCTGAAGCCGGATACGCATGTCAGGATCCATGGAGAGAAGGATGTCAATATCACGCTTCTGAAAGGAACTCTAATAGGCCGGGTCATTAAAGAGAAAGAGAAGAAGAGAAGCCTGCTCATCCATTCGGGAAAAGCAACATTCGAGATCGTAGGAACGACTTTTGCCGTAAAAGCTAAAGGAGAGATAGTGGAACTGGAAGTAGAGGAAGGGGCCGTTAAAACAACGATCAATAATGAGAACTATTCCGTCCGGTCAGGAGAGAAGATGCAGGTCAAAAATGATCGGGTCCTCTCCTATAAGAAGACGCACCTTAGCA
Source organism: Spirochaetota bacterium (assembly GCA_018817865.1). Taxonomy (GTDB): domain Bacteria; phylum Spirochaetota; class JAHITG01; order JAHITG01; family JAHITG01; genus JAHITG01. Next base: position 1,146 of record JAHITG010000286.1, on the reverse strand, counting down.
CTCTTTTCAAGGATAAGAGAGAACTGCTGATCAACACGAACCTGGATGACATGCGAAAGGTGATCATTAAGAGCACACCGGACGGGAGCATCGTCTACTGGAAGAACTCCAAACTGGGCAACACTCCTTTCTTTCTGTGGGGTAAAGAGAAAAAATATGATCAGCTCTTCATAACGCAGAAAGGATACATATCAACAGGAATAGACCTGGGTAAAAGCGATGATCAACCGATCCGGATCCTTCTGAAAGAGAAGACCAGGCCGAAGAACATGTGGAGCCGGAAACTCGGGAATACGGTATTCATTAAGCCTACTTATGTTGATAAATTCATTATCCTGACGGATTCCGAAGGAAAGACATACAAGATCGATTCCCGTACGGGAGATACCGTCTGGACATTCAACCCCGGAATACGAATGAGCTCCATACCGTATTATTATAAGGGAAGGCTGTATATATCATACAACAATGACTTTCTGTATGCCCTTGATTTTAAGACCGGCAAGACTGTATGGAAAGCAAATACAGGAACGCTGGTCTATAGCCAGGCTACACATTATAACGGCAAACTATATACCTGCAACAACGAAGGCGTCCTGGCCTGTACGGATATCCGGGACGGGAAGGTCCTGTGGAAGAAGAAACTGGACAAGGGATTCTTTGCCTCTCACAAGATCCACAATGGGACCCTGTATGTGGGCGGACTGAGCGGAAAGCTCTATTCAATTGACCTGTCCACACAAAAGATCAACTGGGTATTCCGGACCAGGGACAGGATCGTGGATTCCACACCGCTCTTGCAGGGAGAGACGGCTTTCATCGGAAGCAATGATGAATACCTTTATGCAATTGACAGGACGACCGGAAAGATACGATGGAAGGTCCATTCCGGCGGTAAGATCTTCACCTCGCCGAAAAAGATCAATGATTCGATTATCATAACAACGATCAAAGGAACGGTCCTGTGTGTTTCGATGTCCGAAGGGATCACCCAATGGAAGTTCTCTACCGGAGAAAGGATACTGATGACACCGGATATTATTGAAGATCAATTTGTCTACATCGCAACAGGAAAAAAAGTATATGTGCTGAACAGATGGGGTATACCCTTTACAGATTATATCATGCCTTTAACTTCATTCCTGG
>JAHITG010000285.1 GCA_018817865.1 Spirochaetota bacterium | reverse complement strand
TTTTTTAATACTGTTTTTATTTAAAGGAACTGCAGAATGAAGATTTTTCTTGACTTTTTATATTTATTTTATATATTTCAATCATTGAATGAAATAAAGGAGGATAAGATGGAAAAGACCGAAGTAAGAGAGAAAGTAAAGAAAGTTATTGCTCATATCCTGCATATTGAAGAGATGGAAGTTCCGGATGAAGCCAATTTTATCTTTGATCTTGGTGCTGATTCTCAGCAGAGCCTGGAGCTGGTAGCCGGATTTCAGGAGGAGTTCAACATAGAGATGGATGAGGATAAAGCCCTTACGATCCAGACTGTATCAGATGCAGTGGCTTTTATAGAGAAAAATATATCCGGGATCAGGGGTGCGGATCATGCATGATAGAAGGTCACTTGACTCGATCTTTTATCCCGAATCCATTGCAGTTATCGGAGCCAATAAAGTTCCAGGTACGGTTCCTCATGATATTTTGGTAAATATTTTAAAGAGTAATTTTCAGGGTATCGTATATCCTGTCAGTCCTAAAGAAAAGGCTATTGCAGGAGTAAAGACATATAAATATATTGTAGATATTCCTGACCCTGTTGATCTGGCTGTTATCGTTTTTCCCAGCAGTGTAACTCATATGGCTCTTGAGCAATGCGGGGAAAAAGGGATACAAAGTGTAATAATTATTTCCGCGGGATTTAAAGAGGTAGGCGAAGCCGGTATCCGTCGTGAAGAACAGATAAAGCAGATAGCGAAAAAATATAAGATCTCTTTTATCGGCCCGAACTGCCTGGGTGTCATTAATACGGACCCGCTTTCCAATCTTAATGCATCCTTTGCCCGTGAAATGCCTGAAGAGGGCAGTATCGGGTTTATCTCTCAGAGCGGTGCTTTATGTACGGCTGTTCTTGATTATGCTATTCCCAAGCATATCGGATTTTCAAAATTTGTGAGTTTCGGTAACAAGGCAGATATTACCGAGATCGATCTCTTGTATTATTTTATGGAAGATGATAAGACAAAAGTGATCCTGGTATACCTTGAAGAGATCACCGACGGCCGGGCTTTAATGAAGGCGGCGCGGGATATCATCAGTAAAAGTTCAAAACCTATCCTTCTTTTAAAATCAGGCCGTACCTCTGAAGGAGCCCGCGCTGCTGCCTCCCACACCGGTTCGCTGGCAGGCAGTGATGTGGTCTGTGGTGCGGCCATGCGTCAGGCCGGGATCATCAGATGCAATACTTTTGAAGAGATGTTTAACAAGGCCATTGCACTGACCTATCAGCCGTTGCCCAAGAATAACAGGGTTGCCATTATAACCAATGCCGGGGGGCCCGGTGTCCTGGCAACGGATGCTGCGATCAAGGAGGGTGTTCAACTGGCTCAATTTTCAGAACAGACCACTGAACTTTTCAGGAAGTCACTCCCCAGTACTGCTAATATAAAGAATCCGGTCGATGTCATAGGAGATGCCCGCGCTGATAGGTATAATGTTGCCCTCTCCGGTGTCCTCAAAGACCATAATGTAGATGGCGCTCTTGTGATCCTGACACCTCAGTCCATGACCCAGATAGACAGGATCGCAGAAGAGATAAGCCTTATTGCTTCAACTAATGACAAACCGGTATATGCCTCCTTTATGGGTGAAGCAGAGGTTGCATCCGGGATCAATATCCTCCAAAAAAGGCATATTCCTCATTATACTCTTCCGGAATTTATGAGCAGTGCATTCGCCGGCAGTTTCAGGTTTTATGAACAGTTAAAGCAAAGTTATGTTAAACCGGGTATTTTCAGGGATGTGAATAAAAAAGAAGCCGGCCTGATATTAAATAACGCGATTAAAAATAAAAGAAAATATCTCCCTGAGGAAGAAGCAGTCCGGGTACTAAAGGCATACGGTCTTCCTGTTCCGGAAAACGGACTGGCTGTTTCTTCATCGGACGCGATCAGGATTGCAGAGAAGATAGGTTTTCCGATCGTTATGAAGGTTGTCTCCGATCAGATCATTCACAAATCTGATCCCGGGGGAGTTCGGCTGAATATAAAGAACAGAAAGGAAGTTGAAAAGGCTTATCAGACAATTATCCGGAATGTATCCAAGGCTGTGCCGGATGCAGAGATCAAAGGTATCTATATCGCTAAAATGGCACAGAAGGGAGAGGAAGTGATTCTTGGAATAAAAAGGGATCCCTCTTTCGGACCGGTGATCATGTTCGGGTTAGGAGGGATCTTTGTTGAGGTCTTCAGGGATATCAGTTTTCGGGTCGCCCCTTTAAATAATGAAGAGGCATCTTCAATGATCCGTGAGATACAGGCATATCCGCTTTTATCAGGGATCCGGGGAAAAATAAAAAAAGATACAGGATCGATCGAAGAGTGTTTACTGCGGTTGTCACAGCTTGCGATGGATTGTCCGCAGATCAAAGAGCTGGATATTAATCCGCTGATCGTACAGGAGGACAAAGAAGGCTGTACTGTTGCGGATGCCAGAATAATGCTCTGATCAATATATATTAAGGAGGAAAAAATGAGATTATTAATTCACGACAATTATCCGTCATTAAGCAAAT
>JAHITG010000284.1 GCA_018817865.1 Spirochaetota bacterium | reverse complement strand
TTTTTTAATAGCCGAATATCTGGACCTGCTGACATATTCACCGGATAATATTATTTATATTACTCTGAACAGTCCATGTGTAAGACAATTATTTGAAGGTGATACTCCTGCCATGAGTACAAGGCTAAAGGTCATGAAAAGAATCATACAAAAAGGAATACAGTTATGTGTTTATATCAGTCCCTTTTTCCCTTCCCTCACTGATCATAATTCTATAATGAAAGATCTGCAGGAACTGACTGCCGGCAGGTTCAGCCTGTATTTTGAAAATTATAATATAAAAATGGGAAATTGGAGAGAAATAAAAAAGAGACTGCCTGAGAAACTGTTGCATGAATATGCTTCTATCTTTGGAAATATCGATAATTATAAAGAATACTGGAAAAAGATCCGGAAAGAGATCATGGCTGAAAACAAAAAATACGGGTATGCTATTAAATTTTTTATTTATCCCTATGATGATTACTACAGGAATGAATTTTAACAGGTGGATTATTTGCTGATCTCGATGAATTTTTCTATGGAGCGGTCGTATGTTCTTTCTGTATTGTCGGGAAAATAACAGGCGGGAAGTTCTCCCATCCGTTTATGGTAGATAAGGCATTCACAGCATTTACCTTTTCTTGAACAGGGTTCATAGGAACAATTGCATACAGACATGTTCTTTGAAAGATTTTCACATCCCATTTTGTCATCCTGAATTGTTCTATTTTTTTCGCAGTGTATTTATAAAAGCCCACCGGCGGATTTGAACCGCCGACCTACGCATTACGAATGCGTTGCTCTACCAACTGAGCTAGGTGGGCACTCTCTGGCTGGTGGTTGTCAGCAGGTAGCAGTTGGTCATCATTTCATTATATTGAATAACGATCTGATATTTTATTTGTCCAACAGGCCATCTGACAACCGCAAATAAACCAGATTTGCCGGGAGACGGAATCGGACCGCCGACGCAGGGATTTTCAGTCCCTCGCTCTACCGACTGAGCTATCCCGGCACTGGTACGTATACCTTATGCGGGGTCGACGGGACTTGAACCCGCAACACCCGGATCGACAGTCCGGTACTCTAACCAAATTGAGCTACGACCCCAGCTCATTATGCTGCATTATTATACCAAATGAATTTTTGATGTCAAGTTTAAATTTGAAAAAAAAATAAGAAAATTTTCACCACAGAGGCACAGAGGATAAAATAATAGATAATAATATAATATCGAATAATCTATATTTATTTAAATGGATTTGATTTTAGATTAAAATAAAATGTAATTAAATTTTAAGAAAAAAATTAATTTTTTAATTGCTTTTTTGAAATTATTCAGTTTTAATTATTATATTCTTAGCTTATATTGCTGACTTTTTATACAATTTTTATTAAGGAAGAAATAGATTTCTCTGTGCCTCTGTGGTATTTCTTTTTTTCTTTGTGTTCTTTGAGTCTTTGTGGTAAAAAATGGATTCCCGCTTTCGCCCCCTTCGGGGACTCGCGGGAATGACAGAAAAGGAAGCCTTTGTGGTTCCTTTATTTAATCAGTTTCGAGAATTCTTTTTGGAAGACCGTGATCGTTTTAGTATCGATGATACAGAAGGTGATCTGTTCCAGCTCGGTATACTGATTATCTGTCAGATATTTTTTAACACTTTCAAACATTACTTGCGCACATTGATCCTTTGGAAAGCCGAAGATTCCTGAGGAGACAGCTGGAAAGGATATCGTACGAAGGTTTTCTTTATCGGCAAGTTTCAGTGAGTTGTAGACAGCACTGGCAAGCTTTTCCGGTTCATTTCCCTCGCCCCATCTGGGCCCTACTGTATGAATGATCTTTTTTGCGTTAAGGGTACCGGCATTGGTCAGAGCGCTTTCCCCCACTTCTACATATCCGATAGCACTGGATTCAGTCTGTATTGAGTATCCTCCTTTGCTGACAATGGCACCGGCAACACCGCCACCATGCTGGAGCTCTGAATTTGCCGCATTAACGATCGCGTCGACTTTCTCTTCTGTAATATCCCCCTGCTTTAAAACTATTTTTACTTGCGGATTTTCAGGAAGCGTGAATTCTGAAATTATCATTTCGATCCCCCCTCTGAAAATTTTCTAAAATCGGTATTCAGCGGTGATCT
>JAHITG010000283.1 GCA_018817865.1 Spirochaetota bacterium | reverse complement strand
TTATATTTTTATTTATGCAATTGCAGTGGTAGCCGCGGTACCCGGTTCTGCCCTGACTGTTGCAGCCGGGGCCATGTTTGGTTCCCTGATCGGTATTGTCTGTGTCAGTGTGGCATCTACATTGGGAGCGAGCCTTGCTTTTTTGGCAGCACGGTATTTTGCTCGGGATGCTGTCACAGCCTGGTTGAATAAGACAGAGAAGTTCCGTAAACTGGATGACATGACCGAAAAACATGGAGCGATCATTGTGGCCATAACAAGGCTTGTTCCTTTATTTCCTTTTACCTGGCTGAACTATGGATTTGGTTTAACAAAGATCTCTTTTAAGATATATGTCTTCTGGTCATGGCTCTGTATGCTCCCCGGAACAGTTCTTTTTGTTGTTGGGGCAGATGCTTTTACCAAAGGGGTCGCTCAGGGAAAAGTACCATGGGTCCTTATAGGTGTTTTTCTGGTATTTTTAATCATCCTTGTCTTTCTGGTCCGGTATGCAAAGAATGTGTTAAAGAAGAAAGAGGAATCAGATAAATAAGGGAGGAAAATATTATGCAGATCGGAATGATCGGATTGGGAAGAATGGGAATAAATATGTCCCGCCGTCTTTTAAAGGGCGGACATGAAGTTGTGGCCTTTGACAGGTCAAAAGAGAGTATTAAAGAGATTTCGGGTGAAGGTGCAAAAGGAACTGATTCTTTAAGATCATTGATCCGTGAATTGAAGAAACCCCGTATTGTATGGATGATGATCCCTGCCGGAAAGCCGGTGGATGATACGATCGAGGAATTAAAAAACCTTCTGGAGAAAGGGGATATTCTGATCGATGGCGGGAACAGTTCTTATAAAGATGATATCAGGAGATATAAGGACCTGAAGGACTCGGATATCCATTACCTGGATATCGGTGTCTCAGGCGGAGTCTGGGGATTGAAGGTAGGGTACTGCATGATGATAGGCGGAGAGAAGAAGATCTTCGATCATGTTGAGCCGCTTTTAAAGACCCTGGCGCCGAAAGAGGGATATCTCTATTGCGGAGAGTCCGGGGCCGGTCATTACGTAAAGATGGTCCATAATGGTATTGAATATGCCATGATGGAAGCGTACGGAGAGGGTTTTGAGATCCTGCAGGCATCTCCTTACGGTAAAGGTTTGAATTACAGGGAAGTCTCGCATCTCTGGAACCAGGGAAGTGTGATCCGTTCCTGGCTGCTTGAACTTTTAGAGGATGCTTTTGATAAGGATCCCCAGCTTTCCGGGATCAAAGGGTATGTTGAAGATTCCGGAGAAGGACGATGGACCGTTCAGGAAGCTATTGAATCAGGAGTATCCGCTCCTGCTATTACACTCTCTTTATTTAAACGGTTTCAATCCAGACAGAGTGATATCTTTTCGGATAAAGTCCTTGCTGCATTACGGAATGAATTTGGCGGGCATATTACCATTAAAAAGGGAGAGAAAGTAGACTCATCACAGGCCGGGGCAGGAAAAGTCTCTGCAGCCAGACCTGAAAAATAGTTATTATTTGTAAGGAGTTATTTGGATGAAGCAGAAACGCATGGTAGTAAAGTGTGCCGAAAAGACCGTTGAACCTGTGGGTTTGATCATATTCGGAGCATCAGGAGATCTGACCTCGCGAAAGCTTATTCCGTCCATATTCAGCCTCTATAAAAAAGAGAATATGAATAGAAATTTTTTCTTGATGGGGTGTGCCAGAACTCCGCTTTCGGATGAGAAATTCAGGGAAAAGGTCCGGTCCTCCATTGAAAAAACGAATACAAAAAATGTTAAAGAACTGAAATCGTTTTCAGAACGGTGTTATTATACGGATGGCAATTATGATGACAATAATTTTTATAATACCCTGAAGCAGAAGATACAGGACCTGATGAAGAAATTCTCTATTAAGGATATAATTTTATATCTGGCTACACCTCCGGTTGTCTATCCTGTTGTTGTTGAAAAGCTTGGTGAGAACAGGTTCTGTAAAGACGGGCAAGGTTCGTACAGGATCGTGGTTGAAAAACCGTATGGATATGATCTGGATAGTGCAAAACAGCTGGATAAAAAATTCCGGAAATATTTTCAGGAAGAGCAGATCTACAGGATCGATCATTACCTGGGTAAAGAGACTGTGCAGAATATTCTGATGTTCCGGTTTGCGAACGGGATCTTTGAACCGCTATGGAACAGACAATATATTGATCATGTCCAGGTAACAATATCTGAGAGCTTAGGGTTAGGACATCGTGCCGGGTACTTTAACCGTTCAGGAATAATCCGGGACATGTTCCAGAACCACATGATGCAGATGCTTTCTCTTGCAGCAATGGAACCTCCCATTTCATTTGAAGCGGATCATGTGAGAGATGAAAAAGTAAAATTATTGAACTCTATTCGTCCTTATCCCATCCATGAGATCGGCAAATGGATGGTAAGAAGCCAATACAGCAAGGGAACGATCGATGAGCAGACTGTTCCCGGTTATCTGGAAGAAGAGGATATACCGAAAACATCTGAGACCGAAACATTCCTGGCTACCAAACTTTTTATAGATAACTGGCGGTGGCAGGGAGTTCCGTTCTACATGAGGACAGGAAAACGTCTTCCAAAAAAAGTGAGCGAGATCATAATAGTCTTTAAAAGGATTCCGTACTCGATGTTCAAGCCGGGTACCGGGGATGATATAAACCCGAATATTCTGGTAATAAAGGTGCAGCCGGATGAGGGCATTATATTGACCGTACAGGCTAAATCCCCCGGAGCAAAATTCTGTATGGATGAGATCTCCCTGAAGTTTGATTATAAGGAGCATTTCGGTATTGATTTTCCCGATGCCTATGAACGGCTCCTGCTGGATGTGATGCTGGGTGACCAGACCCTGTTCTGGCGTTCTGACGGGGTCTTTGCCTCATGGAGCCTGATCACACCTGTTTTGCAGGCCTGGGAAAAGAATGAAAAACAAAATTGTCCCTGTTCATTAAGTTTTTATAAGGCAGGAGAGTGGGGGTCTAAAGAGTCGATTGATCTGATCCAACGGGACAAAAGAGAATGGCTGGTCTTATAATATGAAAAAGAGAGTGCTGAATTTTGTAGAACCCCGGGAGATGAACCTTTCACTTTCAGAATATATACGGTCTCTTTGTGAAAAGACCCTGAAGAGCCGGAAGATATTTACCATTGCTTTTTCCGGTGGCGAGTCCCCAAAAAGTTTGTTTGGTGTTTTGTCCCGCTCTACCGGATTTAAGGAACTCTGGAAGAATATTCATATTTTCCAGGTTGATGAGAGGTTTATTTCGGATACAGATCCTGATAATAATTTTTATCATTTAAACAGCCTGTTATTGCGGAGGATAGATATTCCAAAAGAGAACATCCACCGGATCCTCCCGAAAGTGAAGTCCCCGTCTAGATCAGCTATAATATATGAAAAGGAGATCAGGAGAATCCTGAAAAAAGGCAGGATGAAAAAAATGAACATCATTGACGGTTTTCCTGTGTTTGATCTGATCCTGCTGGGGGTCGGAAAAGACGGACATACAGCCTCCCTTTTTCCTGAAGATTTCAGAATGGAGTATGATACAAAATGGGTTAAATCAGTACCCGCTCCGGAGAAGATGACTCCTTCAGTCTCCCGGATCACGATTACTCTTCCTGTCATCAATAATGCACGGAACGTTGTGTTCCTGGTGTCAAGGAAGGGAAAAGAGAAAATAATGGATATGATCCTTGATCAAAAGGAAAACAGACAATACCCCGCTGCCCGGGTGGATCCTAAAGGGGGATCAGTCTGGTATATTTCAAAAAGTTGAATAAAGACAAGTGTCATTTTGGAGGATATGAATGAAATATGATTATTATGTAATTGTTATTGGAGCGGGCAGCGGTGGTCTTGTTGTGGCTTCAGGAGCTGCCACATTTGGAGCTAAAGTAGCTTTGATCGAAGGGGATAAAATGGGTGGAGATTGTCTGAATACCGGCTGTGTTCCCAGTAAAACATTCCTTAAAAGTGCTCATCTGGCACATGACATAAATAATTCGGCAGAGTACGGTTTGAAAAGTTCTTTAGGAAAGACGGATCTTGCCAGGGTGATGAAGCGGGTACGGTCAGTTATTGAAGAGATCGAACCGCATGATTCTAAGCCTGCGTATGAGAAGAAGGGAGCGAAAGTCTTTCTTGCAAAAGCTCAGATCATTGATCCCCATACTGTTAAAGCCGGGAAGAAAACGATTACGGGAAAGTATATCGTTATCGCTTCCGGTTCGGAACCGGTCATTCCTCCCATTCCCGGGCTTAAAAAGGTAAAATACCTGACGAATAAAAATATTTTTCAGTTAAAGAAGCTCCCCAGGCATTT
>JAHITG010000282.1 GCA_018817865.1 Spirochaetota bacterium | reverse complement strand
GAAATTTGAAACGTAAACCCGCTTTTTCTCGTCTTATTTTTCTATAAAAGAGCAATTTAAAAATCAAGGCTTTTGAATATTATATCGTAATATATCGCAAAAAGCCATTAATCTTATCTTATTAAAATATAATGTCAAGTCTTTTTTTTTATTTTTTAAATATTTTTTTGCGGACGCAATACACTCCTTAGAGATAAATGTATCCAATCCTAAAAATATTATTTAAAAATTAATATTCCCTTTGTGTCTTTAAAAGACTATTAAAAATGAAAGAACAACAAATACAGCAGAACTATATCTTGTTTATTAATATAGCAACTAAATAGAAAAAGTCAAGTGATTTTTTTGAAAAAGAGATGGTCGAAAAGAACCTAAAATGCATTATATGCATTTTAGGTTCTTAACTTTACTTTTTCAATCCCAGGTGCATAAAAAAGTGAAGAGAATTTTTAAAATTTTTTGACCAATACTTTTTTAACAATACATTTGGGGTTTCTCAACACTCCACTTTTTATATTTTACTAATAACATTTTTAATATAATTTATGGTAATTTGCTATCGAATAGTAAAGAAAGAAGAGAGATTGGTCATATCCAGAATCTTTTTTACTTTGCTGTTGACGTTGGTCATGATCAATTCAATATTACTCGTATACGCTACAAGCTTTCCCAAACCGGAAGTATCAATATAATACAGATTGGTGCAGTCTATTTTTATCTTATCCACTCCGAATTTAATCTTATCATCTACGAGATACGAGAAGCTGTCAATATTATCTATATTAATAGATCCTTTTTCATCAACAAATTCTATATGAAGGATCCTATCTTTAAGTTGAATACGAAAGGAATGAACTTTGTCAGATCGTTTGTTTTTCATTTTGTCCTTATAAATACAATCAAAGATAATCAAAAACTCATCAATTATTTTATGAATGTAAAGAAAGCGGATAAATTAGTAATATCCATTATTCTTTTTATCTTAGGATTTACATTCTGTAGTATTACTTCTATTTTTTTCGAGATTGCCAGCAGCTTTCCCAGACCCGAGGTATCAATAAACTTTATATTGATGCAGTCTATCTGAACTGCTTTTCCGTTTCGTTTTATAGCATCATTCACCATATTGGTAATTATATGCACATTCTTAATATCTATCGATCCATTATTCTCTACAATATCTATAAAAAGAATGCCTTTTTTGATCTGACCATGAATACATGAAGATTTACTGGATTTTTTTTCCCCCACATCCGCCACCTTACTTTAAGCTTACTACTATCTGAACTTTCGTACCGGTCTGTAAAGAGTTTATAACCTTTAACGATTTAGATAAATGTTTGATAAGGACAAGTCCAATACCATGAGTAGGCGGACTTGTATACTCCTGCACCGGCGGAAATGTATAACTTTTAAACCATTCTTTTTTACCATGGTCTTGTATAGACATCTTAAGGTCGCTGCCTGATTTTTCCAGCGTAATGTCCAGTATCTTTTTATCTTTACTGATACCTTTATATCCATGAGTAAATCCATTATAGACAGCTTCCATTAAACAGATATTAACACACATGATCTTAAACTCGTCAACATGTGTCTCCTCAAGCCAGGCTTCGATCGTATTACGGAGAATCCTGATATCATTTATATTTTCTGATATTCTGATATTGAATTTGTTATTCTGTTTATTAATATTTATTGCCATATTATCATCCTAATGCATTTATACACACAAAACAACATCAAACTGTATTAATCCAAACAATGATCTATTTGAATAAAAAAATATTTTCATGATATTTATAAATTATAACTACTTCAGAAATAAAGTCAAACTATTTTAAAAAAAGATATTTCTAAAAGACAGTATCATTTAGTATACTTGACATTAAATTTAATACTGATATGTTTCTAATTATGATCACTAAAATTCCCGAACTGATCCAATATATTTTACCGGTTCTAATTCTAGCTGCAGGTATATTTGCAGGTATCTTCTTCCAGAAAGTCACTATAAACAAACTTTTAAAGATAACCTCAAGGACAAAGTACCGGCTGGATGATGTCCTGGTACGCTCTTTTAAAGGAGTCATTGTCTTCTGGTTCTTTATCCTCAGCCTTTATATAATCATTCAAATAACAAAACTGCCAATAAAGACTATACATATTATCAATCAGGCCATGTTATCTGTTTTCATCTTTTCCATAACTTTGTTAATAGCCAACATTGTCGGAGGAATGGTGCAATCCTCTGCGAACAGTATGAAGAAATCATTCATTCCGACTACGATCTTCAGGACCATTGCTAAAGTACTGATCATGGTGATTGGGATTTTAGTGGTCCTTCAGACGCTGGGCATTTCCATCACTCCTCTGCTTACAGCTTTAGGGGTAGGAGGTCTTGCTGTTGCCCTTGCCCTTAAGGACACCCTGTCCAATCTTTTTGCCGGGATCCAGATCATCTTTTCCGGACAGCTCAAACCCGGGGATTTTATCAGGCTGGAATCAGGTGAAGAAGGATATGTGACTGATATCACCTGGAGGAATACAACCATCAGGCAGCTGCCGGAGAACCTGATCATCATTCCGAACTCCAAACTCTCTGACAGTATGATCATCAATTATAACCTGCCAAAAGCTTTCTTAAATGTAATATCCGAGATCGGCGTCAGCTACAGCAGTGATCTCGATAAAGTGGAGCGTGTAACCCTGAAAACTGCTATTAAGATAATGAAGTCTGTTGAAGGAGCGGTACCTGACTTTGAACCGGTCCTGCGATATACAAAATTTGATGATTTCAGCATTAACTTTCGTGTGATCATGCGGGCTAAAGATTTTAAGGCAAAATATTTAGTTGAACATGAATTCATCAAAGAATTACATAAAGCTTATCATAAGGAAAAGATAGAGATACCGTTCCCGATCAGAACAGTATATATGAAGAAATAGTTCAGCTTATTATATTATTCTTTTCATCCAGTTTAATTACAGTGGGAGCATAATCATCTCTGATCTGGCTCTCATCAATGGAAGCGAAGCTCATGATGATAACAACATCCCCTTTATAGCAGAGTCTGGCCGCTGCTCCATTCAAACAGATCTCTTTTGATCCTTTTTTCCCTTTTATAATATATGTTTCAAACCGGGCACCGTTATTCACATTCACGACAAGGACCTTTTCAAAAGCATTCATTCCTGCCTTTGTATATATCTCTTCATCAATGGCAATGCTGCCCTCATAATCCAGTTGAGCATCAGTAACGGTTCCCCTGTATATTTTTGATTTCAGTATTTGCACTTTCATATATTACCCTTTACGAACTACCCCTTCACCGGTTGTCATTTCTTAAGTTTTCCCTTTACCTCTTTTAAAAAATTACTGATCGTATCCACCGGTACCGGGAAGAGGATCGTATTTGTCTTTTCTGTTGATATCTCTGTTAATGTCTGTAAATATCTGATCTGAATAGCTACTTCATTTTTTGAAAGGATATCCGCAGCTAATTTTATTTTTTCAGAAGCCTGGAATTCCCCTTCCGCGCTGATAATCTTGGCCCGTCTTTCTCTTTCTGCCTCAGCCTGTTTTGCCATGGCCCTCTGCATGTTCGGCGGGATCTCTACATCCTTCAACTCTACGATACTCACCTTTATACCCCATGGGTCCGTGCTTTCATCTATGATCTTCTGGAGTTTCTGGCTGATCTTTTCCCGATTTGTTAACAGCTCATCAAGCTCTGACTGGCCTACCACATTACGCAAAGTGGTCTGTGCGATCTGCGACGTAGCAGACATGAAATTCTCTATTTTGACGATCGCATCTTCCGGCTGGATGATCCTGAAATAAACTACCGCATTCACCTTGACCGGTACATTATCTTTGGTTATGACATCCTGTGACGGCACGTCCAGTGTAAGTGTTCTTAGATCCACGAGTACCATATTATCAATAAAAGGGATCAGTATAAAAAGCCCGGGGCCTTTTGCTCTTAACAACCGGCCCAGACGAAAGACAACTCCCCTTTCATACTCTTTAACGATCTTTAATGATTTTATAATTATGATAATACCCAGAAAAACAAAAAAAATTATATGAGCTGGTATTCCATACATATAGTCACCTCCTGATTATACTAATAATGGAATCTATGTCTTTTTTTAGGAATGTCAAATCTTTTTTTAAGAAAGAAATATTCGAAAAGATATAAAAATGCATATGGAGTAACTTATGCATCAAGGGTATATAATGCGTTTTAGTATTTTTACCTTACTTTTTCTACACCTAATGTATTGTTAAATACATTAGGTGTTAAGAAAGTGCAGTTAAGAGATTAAAATGTATGTAATACATTTTAATCTCTTTTCAACCATATCTTTCTTAACCTCAGATTTTTCTTGATATTATAAATATATCAGTTATATTAATCCAGTTATGAGCCGGAAAACTGTTAAAACTAAAATGATGACACTTAAGGGAATTCCTGTCTCTCCGGGAATTGCCATTGGCAAAGCTCACATCTTTGACGAAGAGAAGTACATCATCCCGAAATATAAGATCGAACTGGAATCCATTCAGAAAGAGATCACTAAATTCAACCAGGCTCTCCAGAAAACTAAAAATGAACTTAAAAAGATCCAGAAGGTTTTTACGGATAAGATCAAGAATGAAAAACTTGATTTTTTCAAGATGCATCTGCTGATCCTTGATGACCCCTATTTGAAAGACAGCGTATTGATCGAAATTGCAGAGAATAACAAAAATGCGGAATGGGCTCTTTATGATGTAATGTCCAAGCATATTAATTCTCTCAGTAATATTGAAGATGAATACTTAAGTGAAAGGGTTGCGGACCTGTATGATCTTGCAAAACGTATAATGAAAAATCTTTTAAAGAAGAGGGAAAACCGGCTATCCGATATCGAGGGTAAAGCTATCATCATCGCTAAAAACCTTGCACCATCCGACACCGTGGATATGGAGAAATCCAAGATCATCGGTTTTGCCACAGACTTCGGAGGTCGGACTTCTCACACGGCCATTGTTTCAAGGGCTTTGGAGATCCCGGCTGTGATCGGCCTTGAAGATGTCTCCTCAAAAGTACATGAAGGAGATAATATTATAGTTGACGGCAGCAACGGTATTGTCATTATAAACCCCGAAGAAGGAACGCTGAAAGAGTATCAGACAGCTTATAACATTTTCCAGAAGTATTCAGAAGAATTAAAAAAGATCAAATCCCTCGATTCGATCACACTGGATAAAAAAAGGATCAAGCTGGCCGGGAATATTGAGATAAGGGAAGAGATCGAATCTGTGATCAATCACGGAGGACAGGGTATCGGGCTTTTTCGAACAGAATTCCTGTATCTGAACAGGACCACTCTGCCCACGGAAAAGGAATTGTTTGCCATTTTCAAGGAAGCTGCGGAAAAAACAAAACCGAATGCAGTAATATACCGCACGCTTGATATTGGAGGAGATAAATTCGGAGAGGCTTTCAAGATCACGGATGAAATGAATCCCTTTCTGGGTTACCGCGCGATCAGGTTTTGCCTTGAAAATCCGGAGATCTTTAACACGCAGCTTTCAGCGATCATTAAAGCAGCATATTACGGGAACGGGGCCATTATGATCCCCATGATCTCCTCTGTGGATGAGATCATAAAAGTAAAAGAGATGATAGGGAAGCTTGAAGAGACCCTTACTAAAAATAATGAAAAATTTACGAAAGATATCAAGATCGGAGCAATGATCGAGATACCTTCAGCAGCAATAACTATTGACATTATTTCCAAAGAAGTGGATTTCATCAGCATAGGTACGAATGATCTTGTACAGTACACCTTAGCAGTAGACAGGAACAACTCAAAAATATCTCATCTATATGAACCTTTTCATCCTGCAGTATTACGGCTTATAAAAACCATCACGGATTCAGCACATAAAAATAACATTCCGGTTCACGTATGCGGTGAACTGGCGGCAGAGGCGATGGCAACGATCCTCTTTGTTGGTATGGATATTGATGAGCTCAGCATGAGCGCCATTGCCATTCCGGAGATCAAAAAATTGATACGTTCCATAAGATATAAAGATGCAAAAATACTAGTTAATAAAGTATTAAAATTGAATAATGCTATTGAGATCAAAAATGAAATACGGAAATTCATTTCCAAGAATACCCCGGAATTTCTTTACAAAGACACAGTGTAATGGTCAGGAGGTCATAATGTTAAAAAAAATAAGACAAGTAAAGGGCGATAGTTTATTAAAATCAGGAATACTTATATATTTTTTTGGTTTTATCTCACTCTTCTTTGTTGGTCAAAATTACACAGGGCTCTTCTCTTTCATTGCCCCATTCTCTATCGTCTCCGGTATCATTCTCATTTCTATCGGATTGATAAAATAAAAAAACGACAACCCTTGACATTTAACATCCTGTACTTATCATTATTATATGTATCAGGTCAAGGAGTATCACCATATAGTTATTGCAGGAATCCAATATGTCCGAAGAATATATTAAAATAAAAGGGGCTAAAGAACATAACCTGAAAAATATTGATCTGAATATTCCAAGGAATAAATTTGTCGTGATGACAGGACTTTCCGGCTCCGGGAAATCCTCCCTTGCTTTTGATACTATATACGCCGAAGGACAGAGACGATATGTAGAGTCCCTCTCTTCCTATGCGAGGCAGTTCCTGGGACAGATGGAAAAACCTGATGTTGAATCCATCGAAGGATTATCTCCTGCTATCTCTATTGAACAAAAGACAACCCACCGCAACCCACGGTCCATTGTGGCAACAGTCACAGAGATATATGATTACTTCCGTCTCCTGTTTGCAAGGGTCGGAAAACCT
>JAHITG010000281.1 GCA_018817865.1 Spirochaetota bacterium | reverse complement strand
ATAAGATGGGAGCGAAGTACTGCAGTGAACTTGGTGATATGATGCGATGGATCGTATGACGATACGTGCCCATACAAGGATCAAGCAAGGCCTAATGGTTTAACTTTCTGTATCCTTTTTAATAAATCTTTTCCGTACTGCTCCCCTGCCTCGCTTTGGCGGCCTGCTCTACTCACGCATGATCCACCCTAACCTAAACCACTGCGCGGGTACTACCATCGCCAGTCTAACCACCCGAAGGTGATATATGGAAATGATAAGCTTAATTCCCAGGGTAGTTCCAAATGGAATTCCCATAGTGGTCACAAATAGAAATCCCATACCTATCACAAGAGTTTTTCCCATGGGGTAATGATTATCTTTAAAAAGATAATCATTACAGGGAGACTAGAAATGGTGAAAAGAGGTATGTATCAGGAAATAAAAAGGTTAAAGATTTTAGGACGAAGTAAAAATCGAGTATCAAAGGAATTGAATATCGACATTAAAACAGTACGCAAATACTGGCACATGAACGATGAGCAATATCAGAAAAGTCTTATAGAATTTTCTTTTCGTGAAAAAGAATTTGAAGGTCTAAAAACAGATATTCTGGCTGTTTATGAAAAGAACGATTTCATGAAGTTAAATGTTGCAGCTATTCACGATTACCTTTTAGAGTTAAAGGGTGAAGTTCCAGCAAAGGAAAACACCTTGAGGAATTACATTCATTATCTGGTCGAAACCGGACAACTTAGTCTCAATAAGAAAAGCCGGTATTACACACAAGTGCCAGACATGCCCTACGGAAAACAGCTTCAACTGGACTTCGGACAATACATAGATAAAAACAACAGGAAGTATTTCATATTTGCAGCAGTATTATCCGCCAGCAGATTTAAGTATGCAGCACTACAAGAGAGTCCGTTCAGTACGAAAGATTTAATCAGCCATCTACTGGATTGTTTTGGATATCTGGGAGGAATGCCGGAGGAACTTGTAATTGATCAGGATTGCACGATGGTGGTAAGCGAGAACCATGGCGACATTATTTACACTCGGCAGTTTAAGGAACTTATCGAAGAAATGGATTTGAAGATGTATGTTTGTCGGGGGGCAGATCCAGAAAGCAAGGGTAAAATTGAAAACGTAGTCAAGTTCATCAAGTATAATTTTTTTCCAGTGAGGGAATTTCAAAGCCTTTCTCAAGCCAATGAAAGTCTGATGAAATGGCTGGAAAGAAAAGCAAATGGAAGAATATCACAGGCTACAAAGAAAATCCCTCTCATAGAGATAGAGACTGAAAGGCTGTCTCTCAGACCGCTCAGGAATTCGATATTTCATAAAGACATGATCGGAGCACGGGAAGAACGTGTAGTGAATGAAAAAAGTCGAATAGCAGTAGATACAAGTCAATACGATGTCCCTAATGAGTACCGGAACGGTTCGGTGGATATCTACAAGACAGAAAGCAAGCTGTTTATCTTTGACAGAAAAAGCTGCCAGAAAATTGCTGAATATACTCTTTCCGTAATCCCTGGTAAAATAGTAAGCAACAAAGCAATGATAAGAGATATGGGAACAACTGCAAAGTCTCTCAAGGAAGAAGTGAAGACATACTTTGAATTAACTGAATGGGAAATGTTTCTGGAATATAATTTTACCAAATTTACGCGGTATGTACGTGACCAATGCCTGCAGGCAAGGAAGTTTTTCAAAGATCAGCATATAGATCAGGAAAAACTTACCCAGGCATTATCAAACTGTCTGGAGAATAAAAGTTATTCCATAAAGGACTTATGGGATAATTATCAGTACTATTTTAAATCCGGACTACCTGAAGTATTACCAAAAATAGACAGAATTGTTAACACAAAAGTAAATGCCAGACATGTACTGGAAGTAATAAAACCAGATATAGGTGTTTACCAGAACCTCTGTAACACTATCGGAGGTCAGCAATGATAAAGAATTATGATCAAATTGTGTCTCAGCTGACTTCACTAGGGCTTAAAGGGATGACCAAACGTCTGAATGAAGCATTAAATGAAGCTGAGGCATCCAAAGAATCGTATATCAGTTTTATGCAGAGGTTGATTGGGGAGGAATTGAATTACCGGGTAGAACGAAGGTATCAACGAAACATGGTTGGGGCTCACTTTCCAGTACATAAAGATGTTTTGACTTTTAAGTTTGCGAATGTGAAAGGGATATCTGAACAGGATGTTTCAGGGCTTCTGGATTTCCGTTGGGTGGACAACCATCACAATGTGCTGATTTTCGGACCTCCCGGATTAGGTAAAACACATCTGGCGATAGGGTTGGGCATCAAAGCAGTTGAAAAAGGTTACGTCGTCTGTTTTGAGCGGATGACTACACTCATCAAACTTTTAAAGTCTGTTGACATTCAGAGAAGCTCAACTTTTCGGCTTAACAGAATAATGAAATCTGATCTGGTAATAATCGATGAGATTGGTTATACACCCATTGAAAAGAAAGAGGCAAACTTGTTCTTTAATCTGGTCAGTGAAATGTATGAAAAGACATCGGTATTGATCACTTCGAATAAGGGATTTCAGGATTGGGCGGAAATGATGGGTGACCCTATTATGACAACCGCTCTCCTGGACAGGCTATTACATCATTCTAGTATTTACAATCTGGGTGGTGATTCTTACAGAATACAAAATTTACAAGAGGAGGTTAAGTAGTCATTTTCTATTGCTCTACCCATGGGAAATACTACCGTGGAGGGTATGGGAAAAACTCTTGTGACGGGTATGGGAAATACCCTTGACATTTACAGTGGGTGCAGAGTATTACCGGGAGTTAGATATCCTTACCAGCATGAAAGGGATCAGTGTAATCACAGCCATTGCCATCATGGCTGATGTGGCGACGATTGACAGGTTCCCCAACCAGAAAAAGCTCTGTTCCTATCTGAGGAGTGCACCGGGTGTGGACAGCTCCAATGATACGATTAGGATGAAGGGAACCAACAAGTTTTCCAGGAAACTTTCAATATCTCTTTTGTCCCAATCACTGAATCACTTCAGGGACTCCAATGCCAAGCTGAATCGCTGGTATTTGAAGAAGACAGAGACTCAAGGGCATAAGGTGGGTAAGATCAGGATGGGAGTATGCAGGAAGGTATTTGTGGAGATCTACCAGATGCTAAAGAAGGGGGAATACCATTATTGGACCGACGAGAAAAACCACCGGTCTAAAATGGATGCTTATGATAGATTTTTACTAAAAGAAGGGATTGAGAAGATATTAGCTTGACTTTTATCATAGACGTAATCGCCTATGCGCTGGCCGTTAGGCTGGCGACATGG
Source organism: Spirochaetota bacterium (assembly GCA_018817865.1). Classification (GTDB taxonomy): domain Bacteria; phylum Spirochaetota; class JAHITG01; order JAHITG01; family JAHITG01; genus JAHITG01. The sequence continues at coordinate 790 of JAHITG010000281.1, read as the reverse complement.
GCCTAGTTAGGCGAGGTGTCAGTATTCATAAGGATCTTTCCTTTCTTGATACCACGTTTTATTATTCATTTTATAACTAGCAACATATTTATCAGGGGTGATTTTAATGTGATGCTTTTTTGTTGACTTACTTTCAATCAGAGTTGGTCTAGATTCAACTAAGTCATCGTTTACACACGATCCCATGCCAGCCACAAATCGACCACCTTCTGCTATTGCCTTATGTGTAAACAAAAGAGTCAATTCGTTATTATAATACTTCCACTTACCAGTTTTAGATAAAAGTCTTTTACTACAATCATTTTGACTAAAACGCTCTACAAATATTCCGTTTGGATAAAATATAAATACATGACCCCATCCAGCAGCGGCACCCCGAAAGTCTTGCCAAATTCCAACTAGTTGTCTTTCTTCATTAGAAATTGTTCTACCAGGAGATTTGATTATTGAATTTATTTTAGATTCCATTTCTCGATACATGATATATTCTAAATTCTCTTTATCAATTTGAGTTGTTTCAATTTTAAATTTCATAGGGTTGTACCATGAATATTTTTTGAAGACTTCCATTAAATCATCAGATTTGAAAATATAACCATGACGTGCAAATATAGTATTTCTTAGAATTCTTAGTTCTTCTAGATTTTTTCCTTTTATATGTTTAGAATAATAAATACTCTGCCCATTTCTAATTTTATCTATGAGAATATCCATGTCATTTGTGCTTGAAAAAACATTTTCCGTGACACTGATACTAAGTATGAAAAGAATGACGAGAAATCTTATAATT
>JAHITG010000026.1 GCA_018817865.1 Spirochaetota bacterium | reverse complement strand
GTAGTATTATGAAAAAGATTTTATCAGGAATAATTGTCATACTCTTGTGTGTCTCTTTTGCTGATGCGGCTTTTAAGGAAGGGAATAATTATTCGGCAAGGGCCACGGGTATGGGTGGGGCTTTTTCTTCAATTGCAGATGATGTTTCTTCTCTAGCCTATAACCCTGCCGGTCTCGGCCTGATGGATCATCTGGAAGCTCTCTTTACATACTCGAAGCCCTTTGCCGGTGTAGATCAGGTGAACCTCAATTATTACTTCTTTTCCTTTGCCATGCCCGTGGAAGATCTTGGTGTCCTCGGTATCGGATACAATGACTTTAAGGTGACATCTCTTTATCAGGAATATTCATTTATATTCAGCTATGGTCTTGATCTTAAGAGCATTATCCCCCGAAAGGTGATGCAGATCGTTTGGGGTATTAATGTAAAGTACCTCTATCACGGATTTACACTGGACCAGAGGAGTATTCTCGATCCGGTCTTTATCAATGGAAGGGGAGTGGGTAATGTCGGTATTGATTCGGGCATTATTGTAAAGAAATTTATTGGAAGCCTGCCGGGCTTGAACGCAGGACTCTTTATTAAAAATATTAATGAACCTGATCTGGGATTATATAATGAAGATAAAGTTATGAGAGAATACCGTTTTGGAATATCCTATGATATTAATAAGAATAATAAAAATAAAATACAGTATACTCCGTCTCTGGACATATCTTACAGAGATGAGGATCTGAATATCTCAGGCGGTATGGAGGCATCTTTTTTTAAAAGGCTCTTGTCTGTACGAGCCGGTGGAAATTTCAATGAGATCACTTTCGGGCTTGGAACGGCTTATGAGATCAAGAGGATGATGGAGCTTCAATTTGATTATGCTTTTCAATATCCAATGGGACTGGATGGAAGCAGCGGCTCTCACCAGGTCTCGCTGATGGTCAAATTTTAAAAAAAATTGGATTTTTAAATTTAATGAGTTATAATTTTACTGTAATTAAAAAGAACATGAAAACTTATAAAGTCATTTTATGTTTCCTTCTCATACTTATTCATTCAACTCTGTTCGGCATGACCGATGAAGATTTCCTTCTCATGGTCCAGCAGAATGCAGTCGGATTCTTCTGGAATGAGACAAGCACCAATACAGGCGTTGTTAAGGACAGAGCAGTAAATACATTATATGAAGAAGACGGTTATGTAAATGGAAGTATTGCTTCTACGGGTTTTGGTTTGACCGCGATCTGTATTGCGCACAGCCATGGGTGGCTGACATATGAGCAGGCTTATAACAGGATATTAAAGACTCTCAAATTTTTTAAAGATACTGCTGCAAGGAAGAATGGATTTTATAACCATTTTATTAATATATATACCGGGGAAAATTCCGGTTCGGAACTCTCTTCTATTGATACCACAATCTTGATGTGCGGTGTCCTGTTTGCAGGCCAGTATTTTAGGGGGACGGAAGTGGAATCCATGGCCAATGAGCTCTATCTATTGATAGACTGGTACTGGATGTGTAATGGAGATAAATTCGTTAACATGGGTTGGAATTCAGGTGGATTTTTAACTGCGGAATGGGCCAATTATGATGAAGGTTTGCTTCTGGATGTCTTGGCAACAGGTTCTCCCACTCATCCTCCTTATGATTCCCCGAAATGCTGGACAGACATGTCCAGGACGGAGGTAACAGTCGGGCCCGGGGTAGGATATACTTTTATCAGGTGTTCAGGGGCCAATAATACACTCTTTATTCATCAGTTCCCTCAGTGCTGGGTTGATCTGAGGAAGAGGAGTGTTAATGGGACCAATTATTATACAAACTCAAAATACGCAACATTGCATAATATCTGGTACTGTTCTAATACTGCCGGGTATCCTGAGAATTACTGGGGACTGTCAGCCAGTGATGCTCCGCCTCCCAGGAATTATACTAATTACGGTCCCGGACCGCCAACCGTGGCTACGGATGGGACCATTGCTGTATACGGACCCGGAGCTTCGACCATGTTCACTCCAAAAGAGTCGACAGAAGCTTTGAAATATATTTATAATAACTATCAAGGTCAAATATGGGGCAAATATGGATTCAGTGATGCCCTGAATGTTTCAAAGAGCTGGTATGATGATGAGGTTATCGGGATCGATCAGGGTGCTATGATCCTTTCCATTGAGAATTACCTTACAGGTATGGTGTGGGATGAATTCATGAAGATAGGTTATATCTTAAATGGGCTTTCAGCAATGGGATTCACGGCCGATTCAGATGTCACAAGGCCTGATACCATAACGGACCTGAAGGTTTTTGGCAACAGGATAGAGTGGTCCGCTCCGTCCGACAGCGGGAGCCGTGTTAAGAAATATTATATCCGGTATTTGACCAGGCCCGTTACGAATCCTGCGGACTGGTATGAAGCAAAAGAGATATCACATACACTTGTGCCTCAGGCCCCGGGTACAAAAGAGACGCTGATGGTGGATACTCTGCCTCCCGGTACATACTATTTTGCCGTGAAGAGTGAGGATGATGCAGGCAATAAATCACTATTGTCAAATTCGACTGTAAGCGCAGTAATAAACAGAATATCCAACAAGCTACTCCAGAGCTTTCCCAATCCATTTAATTTAAATGAACATAATACATTAACCCTCCGGTACGTGCTGAAGGAGGCAAGGAGTGTGAAGGTCAAGCTTGCAAGTTTGAGCGGAAAGGTCGTAAAGGAGTGGGACAGGGGAGAAGAGGCAGGCGGATATCATCAGGTGGACTGGGATGGGAAAGAAAATTCCGGCAATATGATCGAGCCGGGTATTTATGTTATGATCCTTGAAGTGGACGGAAAGACGATCGGAGAGAACACGATCATGGTGGTGAAATGAAGTTTTTGGATTTATCTTAGTAGGGACAAGGCATGCCTTGTCCCTACAATTAATAAAATATAACATTGGAGTTTTAAGTAAAAGATGAAGTATTTTATACTATTATTATTTATTATACTGTTTTTCCCAATGCTCCTCTCCGCATCCAGCGGGATGGACTTTATCAGTCTCTATCCTGATGCCCGGGGAAACAGTTTGTCTTATGCTGATATTTCAGACAGGAATGATATTAGCGGTTTGAATTACAACCCTGCTTTACTGGGCAATATTGAGAATAACAGTATTTCACTTTCCCATCTGACCTGGATCGCAGGATTCATGCAGGAACAGGCCGGGTTCGGGAAGAAATTTAATTTCGGGACACTGGGGCTGAACGCCTCTTTCCTTTATAACACATCCATTGTGAAGACGGATATTTACGGCCAGGAACTGGGGGAGATAAATGCATATAATGTGCTGGTGCATGCCGGGTGGGCAAAGAATTTAAATTTGCTGGGTACTTCCATTGGTGTGGGCGTCGGCATAAAGTATATCCGGTCCGTACTTGATGAATACAAGGGGAATTCTGTCAGTCTTGATCTTGGTATTATATACAATTTCGAGAATTTACAAAAGCTGAAATTGGGCCTGGCTGTTCAGAACGTAGGGCTGCCCATGAAGTATGAAAGTGAGGGGACCATGCTTCCCATCAATGTACAGTGCGGGGCTTCCTATTTTATCCTTGATAAAGGCAGTTACCAGTTAAAGTTGTTCGGAAGTGCCGGGTATAATCTGGATAACAGTCTCTATTTCCCTGTTGGGGTAGAGGGGAAGTTATTTGAGATGATTTATTTGCGCGCAGGGTACCTTTTTGCTCAGGACCATTTACGAAATCTTTCTACAGGTATCGGAGTTCAGATATCCCGTTTGTCCATTGATCTGGGTTATCTGCCAAACATAGGGACGGATATGACCTATGTGGCAACCCTCGGATATAAGTGGTGAGAAATAGAAAAAATGTTTCAAAATTTGAATTTATAAAAAGATAGGTAGTCGCAAGCTTCACCCT
>JAHITG010000280.1 GCA_018817865.1 Spirochaetota bacterium | reverse complement strand
TCATGGGCGGAAAACTGGCCATGTTCAACAGCGGGATCTGGGAGACTCCCCGGTTACGAAAGATCAGGGATTTTGACTGGGATGTTGTTATGTTCCCGAAAGGCCCTGTCAGAAGGGCATTCGGTACCGGTGGTTCAGGGTACTGTATCGTTAGTACAACAAAACATCCCAAAGAAGCATGGGAGGTTCTAAAGGCACTGGCAGGGGATTGGGGACAGGAGATGCTGGCTACACAGGGACTTGCACAGCCGGCTAACAAGAGGATCGCGCAGGGAAAACACTGGGCTTTAAGCAAAGAGAAGCCGTTGAATAAAAAGATGCTGAATGAAGCGGTCGACTATGCCATTTATGAACCGTTTCATCCGAAATGGCAGGAAGCACAGGAAAAGTATCTTCTTCAGGGACTGGACAGTTTTTTTGATAATGCGATCACTGCAGAAGAGTTTGCCAAGACGGTCGTCCCGAAAGTAAATGACCTGATGTTTAAAGGCGGTAAATAAACAAAAATAGATACAAAAGCGATGGATCCTGACATTTGATATAATTAAAATGTCAAATGTCAGGATTGTTGCCTCTCTATACCAATTATTATAATTCAAAGGAGATCTATAATGATTGTTTCCTCTATTGACCTCGACATATTAGAATTTACAGCTGAAACAGGTGAATGGCTGGCTGAGAATCACTCCGATCTGAAAACCGTAGAAGAGCTTGCTGTAAAGCTTGAACCATACGATGATGTGCCGGAAGATATAACCGGTGATCTGATCAACTCCATCGGATACTATATCTGGATGAAATTAAGGGGAAAAGCTCCGGAACCATCATAGTCTGAAAAAATGCCCTACCTCGTTAAAAAAATCTTGAAATTGCATAATAAGAAGTTATATTAAATGAGTTCGTTACAAAAAAAAGGAGAATGAATTCATGGATAATAAAAAGAACAATAAAGAGATCCAGGTTGAATTGAATGAACAGATCGCTGAAGGTGTCTATTCTAACCTTGTGATCGTGTCACACAGTGATTCGGAATTTATATTTGATTTTGCAAGGCTTCTTCCGGGAAAACCCAAAGCACGGATCCATTCCAGAGTGATCATGAATCCAAAGAATGCAAAGCTCTTTTTAAAGGCATTTGAGGATAATATCCTTAAATATGAAAAGAATTTTGGTAATATCGAAGGAGGGAATCCAAAATTTGGTATCCATCTCGATGATGGTACAGTAAATTAATGAGTTGTAACCTAATATGTATATTTCTGTTAACATTAGTAGTCGCAAGCTTTAGCTTGCGCTTATTTACTTTATTTAATCATTCCGCAGGCTAAAGCCTGCGACTACCTTCTTTCAATCTATTTAATTATTTAAATAATATTCACTTAATAACTCGTTTTTTACTACGCTTTTTGATCAGGAGAACATCTCCAGATAGGCATTAATGAATTTATCAATATCACCATCCATTACGGCATTCCCGTTACCGGTTTCAGCATTTGTCCGATGGTCTTTTACCATTAAATAGGGGTGGAATACATAGGAGCGGATCTGGCTTCCCCATTCTATCTTTTTTTTCTTCTTTTCCCTTTCTTCACTCTTTTTTTCCTGCTCTTCTATATATAATTCGTAAAGTTTTGACCTGAGTACCTTCATGGCTGTAGCTTTGTTCTTGTGCTGAGACCTCTCATTTTGACAGGTCACTACGGTTCCTGTAGGTAAATGCGTTATGCGTACGGCGGAATCTGTCATATTGACATGCTGTCCTCCTGCACCTGAGGAACGGTATGTGTCTATTTTCAGGTCTTTTTCCTGGATGTCAATATCAACATTATCTTCAATTTCCGGAATAACATCAATAGAGGCAAATGATGTGTGGCGTCTCTTATTGGAATCAAAAGGAGAGATCCGTACAAGCCTGTGAACACCGATCTCAGATTTTAACAAGCCGGAAACATTTTCACCGACAATATGTATAGTTGCTGATTTCAGGCCGGCTTCTTCTCCCTGGAGCTGATCGATTATCCCGGTCTTAAATTTTTTTCTTTCAGCCCATCGCAGATACATTCTCATAAGCATGGATGCCCAGTCACAGGACTCTTTACCGCCAGCTCCGGAATGGACCATTAAATAAATGTTTTTTCTGTCAGATTCGTTTTTAAAATAGAGTTCATTCTTATAAGAATCATATTTGTCTTTAATCTGGATTATGTCACTTTCAAGGGATTTTATTGAAGCCGGATCATTTTCCTCCTGGGATAGTTGCAGAAGTTCTTTCAGGTATTGACATTCTTCTTTTAAAGATTCCCATTGCTTGATGAATTCTTTTATATCGTTATACTTTTTGCTTTTTACGGAAGCATCACTCTTTTGCCAGAATCCTTCATCCTGTATCTCCTTCTCAAGCCGCTCAAATTCTTTCTTTTTTGTATCAATTTCAAAGATACCTCCAGTTCTTTTCCAGATTTTTATTTAGATCATGGATGATCGTCTTTAATTCATAAAATTCCATTTTCTTTTCCTTTAAAAAAATTGTAGGTGTTATCTGCTTCTACGGTATTTATAATACACTTTAAAATTCATTATTCAAGAGAAATTTTATAGGGATCAGGTTTAGAAAATATTTAATATCGAGAGAGATCCGAATTGCATTAAAAATGCAATTCGGATTGAAAAAGTTAAGTTGAACTTCAAAAAGTCATTTAGTAAATGACTTTTTGAAGTTCTTCGGTCATAACTTTTTCAAAAATCTATTGACAATTTATTAATTTATAATAAACTAATGTTAATTGAAAAAATATACTGAATTAATTCTTTTGTTTTCCGTTTAACGATGTGGATAGAAGTTAAAAAGCTTTGTACAAATAAAATTACTAAAGATTGCACCTTAAATCGTAAAAATATATATTCTTTCGCATGGGAAGGAATAGTGCCTGATGACTATTCTCTAATTTCAGAAAAACTGTTTTTTA
>JAHITG010000279.1 GCA_018817865.1 Spirochaetota bacterium | reverse complement strand
AGAGAGAAATGATGAGGTGTCACTTCAGCTGTCACCCTTGTGCCCTGTGCTTTGGCGTATTCTATATATTCCACCGATTTTTTTGCAGAGGCATGCTGTATATGAAGCCGGGCCCCTGTAAATTGTGCCAGCAGGAGGTCCCTGGCCACCATCACAGTTTCCGCGATATCAGGAATTCCTTTAAATCCTTTTATTGTTGAATAGTATCCTTCATTGACCTCCCCGTCTACGGAGAGGGTAAGGTCTTCGCAATGATCCAGGATAGGAAGGTCGAACATTGTGGAGTATTCCATGGCCCTCCGCATTAACTCCGTATTCATGATCGGATACCCGTCGTCAGACAGGGCAACTACTCCGTTCTCGTACAGGTCCCCTATTTCTGTCAATTCCTCTCCCTTCATTCCTTTTGTAACCGCAGCTACCGGGAGAACTTTGACAACACCCTCTTTCTCTGTTATGAAGTTGATCAATTTTACCTGTGAGGGAGAGTCTATGGGCGGATCGGTGTTTGCCATGCAGACGATACTTGTAAATCCTCCCATGGCAGCAGAGGCCGTACCGGTCGCGATCTTCTCTTTCTGTTCCTGTCCGGGCTCCCGGAGGTGCGTATGCATGTCGATAAGTCCGGGTGTAACGATCATATTCTTTGCATCGAATATTTCATTTGCCTTCCCGGTGATCGATCCGGATATTTTTTTAATATATGGTCCTTCGATCAGAATATCCAGTTTCTCATCAATTTTATTCACAGGATCTATCACTCGTCCGTTTTTAATTAAAAGAGTCATTCACCTCTCCCGAATTTACTTTGCAGTCTCTTTTTTTAAAGGCCCTTCACCGATCAAAAGATAAAGAATAGACATCCTTACCGCTATCCCGTTCGTGACCTGTTTAAGAATAACTGCCTGTTCTGAATCAGCAATATAATCTGAGATCTCCACCCCCCGGTTCATAGGGCCGGGATGAAGGACGAGAACATTTTTATCGGTCAATGTAGTTTCATCTATGGCAAAAAACCTGTTGTACTCCCGGATCGTGGGAAAGAGCATCTGTTTTTGCCTTTCCTTTTGAATACGGAGGATATTCACTACATCTACACCTTTCAGACCAGTATTTAAATTATAATAAACTTTTACTCCCATCTTGTCAATATCTTTGGGGATCAATGTTGAAGGGCCGATCACCCTTACATTGGCACCCATCTTTTTAAGACCCCGTATGTTGGAACGGGCTACTCTGCTGAAAGAGATATCTCCCACCAGTGCAACCGTGATCCCTTCCAGAGTTCCAAGATTTTCTTTAATAGTGAACATGTCCAGCAGGGCCTGGGTAGGATGGGCATGGAATCCGTCACCTCCGTTAATGACAGGGACTTTGATCCTGTCAGCCAGGAAGTGAGGAGCTCCGGAGGATCCGTGTCTCATTATAATGGCATCTATTTTCATGGCTAGAAGGGTCTTGACTGTATCTAACAGGGATTCTCCTTTTACGACGCTGCTGGTGGAGACAGCAATGTTGATAACATCCGCTCCCAGCCGTTTTTCTGCTATTTCGAAGGATGTTCTTGTGCGGGTGGAAGGCTCATAAAAGAGGTTAACAATGGTTTTACCGCGCAGATAATCCGTCTTTTTTACGGATTTTGTAAAGAGTTCTTTAAAGGGTTTTGCAGTCTCCAGAATAAGGTTGATCTCTTCCCTGCTTAAGGATTCTATGTCGAGCAGATCTTTTCGATTCAGCTTTGATGTTTTCTTCGACATACGGTATTGACCCCTTATCTTTATTGAAATCAAGTTAAAATTATTATTTATATTTAATTTGTCAAATAAAACTTAATTTTTAAGGAGACACCCGGGGTATTTTACCGGTTTTTATCATTATGAATGCCATTTTTAAATAAAATTTATGGATTAATCATGTGGGGGCCGTTCAGGTTATCGCTAAATTGACAAAAATGTATCAAGGGGCTTTAGCCCCGCTTGAAACAGGCTATTTTCACTCCTTAGGCGAGCCTAAAGGCCCTTGGTACATTCTATATTTAATAAATATTAATTTAACGATAACCTGCGTTATCCGGTACTTTATTTTTCTTGACATTGAATTTAATATTAATAAAATAAGGGGTTAGATATGATGGCGAAAAAGAATTTATTAATAGTAGATAATACAACTGCGATAGTAAGTCCATGGAAGACCGATCTTAAAACATATTTCAATTGTATGGAAGTTGTCGGCGGATTTGAAGCTTTATCAAAACTAAAGACCAATGAGATCGCCTGTATTATTGTTAATCTTTCTATCAGATCATTTAACGGGCTTGATGTTGTCCTGAAGATCCGCGAAAAACATAAAAGTATTCCTCTTATCGTCATAGCGGACAAAAATGACCTTCGTTTTGTAAAAAATGCAGCCTTGTATGGTATTCACGGGTACTTTCTCTTTCCTATTGATGAAATTAAACTTCTGGATAATCTGGAAAAGATAACCGGCGTCAGCCTCGTCCAGATCGTTAATGAGGCTGCCATTGAGAAGGCGAGAAAAGAAGAGATGGTACAAGAGAAGCAAAAGAAGGAAGATGACCCGGAGGATATCCCGTCGTTATATTATGAAGGCCAGAGTTTTCTTTTAAATGAAAATGTGGATGGGGCAGTCCAGATATTTGAAAAGATCCTGAATACAAAAAAACTGAAGGATACCTGGAGAAGATTTCGGGAGGATTCCTTATATCAGCTCGGAAGATGCTTCATCAAACAGGGGAAGTATAAAGAAGCGATGGAAAGATTCAATGATTTTATCTCACAAGCTCCTAATAGTGAATTATATAAAAATGCATATCTGTTGATCGGTGAGTGCTATGAGAATCTGAATGAGCCGGGAAAAGCGATCACGATCTATAAAAAATTGATCGATATGCCTCCTTTTGATTCGGTTTCCACGCAGGCAAGAAAAAAAGTAAAGCAATTACAGCCATAAAAAATCGAACTTTTTCTAATCTATTACGTTTATATATATGTAAGGATGAGGGATGAAGAATACCTGTCCAGACGAGGATATTCGTTTAGTTGATAAATATAAGAATGGGGATAAACGTTCTTTAGAAACGTTATATAATAAATATAAGGTAAAATTATTGAGAATTATCTGGTATTATGTCTATGACAGACAGGATGCCGAGGATATTCTTCAAACGCTCTTTTTAAAACTGATAAAAAAGATCCACAAGTACAAACACTACAAAGATGTAAAATTCAGAACCTGGATGTATATGGTAGCATCAAATACAGCAAAGGACTTTTTAAGAAAGAAACGGCCCACCGTCAATATCGAAACTGTTGAAAATTATATTGAAAATAAATATGAAAAGGTCTTTAAGAAAGTGGAAAGTATGGAGATGATCAAAGAGGTTCAGAAAAAAGTGCTGTTATTGCCGATAAAGTATAGAGAAGTTATCAGTTTGATCTTTTTTGAGAATTTTAAATATGATGAAGTGGCTTCCATTCTGAACAAGCCGCTGGGGACCATTAAATCCAGGGCGAATTATGCCATGAATTTATTAAGAAAGCAGTTTAAGGTTGATTAAAATGAATGATCAGCGATTAAAAAAATTATTAAGAATATCAGGCGAATTCGAGCTTGAAGTAGACAAGAAGACGGATAATACCATTATTGATTTAATACATAATTCTCCGGTTTCTCCTTCCCGCATTAGTAAGATACTCTCTTTATTTATAGTCAGGCCGGTTTTAATAGCATCGATCGCTATATTGGTGCTGGTCTTTATTTTTACCAGAACAGGGAAAGTGGAAAAGGTTGATAAAGAAAAGTTGTATAATACGATCATTTCGCAGATCCAGAAGATCAATGTGGACAGGAATATTGACAGGGCTCTGCAACTCTATTCAGCGGATTT
>JAHITG010000278.1 GCA_018817865.1 Spirochaetota bacterium | reverse complement strand
GCAAAGTATTTGTCAATGAACCGGTACTTTTTTCGTATAAATTATATTACCGCAACGTGGCTATTTCACAATACCATCTGGAAAAATTACCGGATTTTTCCGGTTTCTGGGTAGAAGATATTCCACCTGCAAAAGTTCGAAAAAGGGAAGTAGAGATCTATAAGGGAAGGAAATACTATACATTAACACTGGAAAAAAAAGTCCTCTTTCCTACAACACCGGGAAAAAAATATATTCAAAAATCTAATTTCACTTTTTTAATAGAGGATTTTTTCTCTTTTTTCGGTAAAAGAGTTAAACGCGAATCCACTCCGGCAAGCATTAATGTCTCATCTTTACCCTCATTAAATAAACCTTCAAACTTTAACGGTACTGTAGGTGATTTCAGTATAAAAGCAATACTTAGCAGGAAAGAGATCGTGCAGAATGAACCGTTCAGTTTAAAGGTCATCATCTCAGGTTCGGGCAATATTAAATCCATTTCAGAACCTGATGCCCCGGATTTTAAAAATTTCAGAATATATGATTCACACTCTTCGATCAATATACAGAAAGATGCAGGCGGGATCTCCGGCAATAAGACATTTGAGTATATACTTATTCCGGAATCTGCCGGAAATCTGGAGATACTCCCCTTCTCTTTCTCCTATTTCAATTATAATAAAGATAAATATGTTACTTTAACCACTAAAAAACTGGAATTTAAAGTAAAACCCGGTAAAAAAGGAGCCGGTATTTATGCATCCGGTCAGATACAGCATTCTGATGTTCAAATGATCGGTAAAGACATCCGCTTTTTAAAAGAGAATATCGGGTCCATTAAAGATCAGGGAGACTATTTTTTTAACAGCGGATTCTTCTGGTTCTTCACCATCCTCCCTTTACTGCTGTTAGGGGGAGCCTTTTACTATTATAAATATCAACTAAGGCTGGAATCTGATGTTATCTTTGCCAAAGCCTCCCGTGCTTACCGACATGCACGGAAACACCTGGTTCAGATAGAAAAAAATTTAGATCATTCCCATTATGATAATATACCTTTATTATTTGAGAAAATGATCACAGGATATATAAGCGATAAATTCAATATACCTATCTCAAACATAATGATCGATCAGATCAAAAAGATCCTGTCCAAACAGAAATTGAAGAGTGAGGTCATCTCTCAGATCGAACAATTGTATCATGAAATGAATATGCTCCGGTATTCTCCTGCACAGATAAGTGAAAAAAATTATTCTGATCTTCTCTTCAGAAGCAATGAAGTGATCAATAAAATTGAAAAAGAGGTAAAGATCTAATGAGGAAACATGATCATTTTATTAAAATAGCGATCTTTATACTCTTATGCCTGATTCCATTGATCCTCAATGCAAAAAGTGATAATGCAATTGAACTGTTTAAAGAAGGAAATGAAAAATATAAAAAGGGCGAGTATTCAAATGCCGTCAAGTTCTATGAAATGATCCTTTCTAAAAAGATAAAGAACGGCTATCTCTACTTTAACCTTGGCAATGCCTATTTCAAGGATAACAGATTAGGAAAAGCGATCCTCAATTTTGAACGGGCCAGGATCTACCTGCCGTCGGACAGTGATGTGAAATTTAATCTTAAATTCGCAAATTCAAGAAAGATAGACAGGATCTCTAATCCTGAGAACAATCCTTTTACTATCGCAATACTCTTCTTCTATAATCTATTCAGCGTGAATACCCTTTTTCTCTTTACTTATCTGCTTTTTCTGATATTGATCGCTTCGCTTATTGTGAAGTGGTTTTACAGGAAAATATCCTGGCAGATGATTAATCAGAAGGTCTTTAATTACGCCGGAATAGCTTTTTTGTTCCTGCTATTTATGCTGGTGATCAAGGTCAATCAGATCAAATCAACAAAAAATGCTATTATTATCTCTTCTCAGATTAAGGTAAAGAGCGGCCCGTCCACAGACTATACGGATATCTTTACCTTACATGAAGGCTCCAAAGTCCGCATAAGAAAAGAGAATGATACATGGGTCCTCATTACTCTACCCAATGGATTCAGCGGCTGGGTCCAGAAAGATCTGCTGGAAAAAATATAAAACCTATACCCGCCCTATAAAATTCCATTTATCCTTTACCTATTAATTATTATTTTTTTCGCGGCTATAAGGTCCCAGAAAGCCCCTATCACCATGGGCCTGAAGTAGTCTCCCCCGCATTCAATATGATTCCAGACCATCCCGCATTTTTTCTTTCTTTCATGCACATCCCTGATCACTCTGAATGCCTTCCTCTTCATTCCTGTCAGATAAAGGTGTAATGCATAACTGTATTCAATGCCTGTCCACGGTTCATACTGCTGAAAGCATAATTTTTTATTATCTTTATACCCGCCATTAATATAACAATGGCCTTTTTCACCTGGTGTGGAATAGGCTTTCATTATTTCAGGATCAAACTTTTTCCTGTTATATTTCCAGCATCTCTTTAAATGAGACCGGACCATATGCTCCGGCAAAATGGAGCCTATCCCTAAAAGCCGGAGATACCAGTCACCGCTTAAAGCATCAAGAAGAGAGCCTTCATCCTTCTTCCCCTTATGGACCCAAAGATCAAAATGAGTTCCATTCCAGAGTTTTTTAATGATATTTTTTCGTACAATTGCATATTCCTTATCGCAGATGACCTTAAAATTTTTATCTTTCAATATATGTGCTATTTCAGAAGATGCTTTGAGGGATGCCAGTTGTAAAGTGGCCAGGTAAATACTGCACCCTTTCCAGCCCCAGGAATCAAATGTCTGATCAGGCCCCTCAATATCAGGAATATGATCGGAGTCATTATCCCATTTCAAAGAACCAAGGACAGCCTTCTTTACTGACTGATATATCTTTATTAAAAAGTCATTATCATTCCAGATCCTGTAATTACGGAATACCATGAGCACGAACTGCATATTCATATCCTTCCGTCTGTATTCATCAATGTGACTGAATGTCCCCGGAAAAAAATGAGGGATCCACCCGTCTCTTCTTTGAAATTTTGCAGTCAACTGTATACCGGTTCTTTCAAGCTCAGGGAAGAGCCTTACATAAAGCCAGGACCCGTAATAGCTGACATCTGTGGTCTGCAGTCCACAGCAGAGACAGCTTCCTTCCCACACACCGAATTGTCCCTTTTTAGAGAACCAGCTCTGCTTGACAAAAGAACTGAGCTGGGCGGAATAAGCATCTTTTAAATATGAAGGCTGTCGTGCATCAAATATATTTCTATGAAATCCCCGGATCTTCTTTTGCAGATCTATTTTATTTGCAAGCGTATAGTCGATAATACTATTTACATTCTTAAAGAAACGACTGTAATAATGCCCGATAAAAACATTTTTCAGATCACGCATATCAGGATAATGCCAGCTGATAAGCACCTCATCTTCAAACTCCCCTTTCCAGAAGACACCTGCATAGTACTTATCCTTTCCATGGTCCAGTTCCTTTATACTGTAACTGTCCTGCTTATCAAAGATATCCTTTAATTTCTCGGCATCGGGCACATAAAAATGCTTCAGATCCTGGGGAACAAAAAAAGTTTTCCCATTTTTCGAGTCAAGACCTATTTCACCCTCTTTACTCTTTAATATCACCCTCTTCTTTTTATACACCGGGATACTGTCATATATTGAAGGGAGGAAGAAGATCATTTGGCCGCTTCCCCTTACCTTCAAAAAAATGGATGGTAGAGATGAATTTTTTATATCACCCGGAATAAAAATTGAAAAGAATTCAATTGTAGTATTGATCTCGGGAAAGTACATCTCTACTTTAGGAAATTCTCCTTTATAGATT
>JAHITG010000277.1 GCA_018817865.1 Spirochaetota bacterium | reverse complement strand
CGCAAATATCAATTCCTATATTAATTCTGTACCTAATATAAAATTTTATAATAAAGATATTTTTATTTATTCTGATAAAAATAAATTTGATTTAATTATTATGAATCCACCCTTTTTAGATGATATTTCCTGTGATGAGTCTAAACCAATTGATTCATATGGTGGTAAAGAAGGATTGGAATTTACTATAAAGGTTATTAAGAAAATATTTAAAATATTAAAAAATAAGGGTGAAGCACATATTATAACACGAACCTATATTAAATACAGAGAAGATCAATTATTAAAAAAGATAGCTGTATTAATGGATTTAAATAAAAAATTTTTTGAAATAGATTATACTTATCTGACAAAATCTGCTGAAAAGAGTACAAAAGGGACAAGTTATAAGATGATATATTTAATTTTAAAAAATAATAATCGGAATAAAATTAAAATAAAAAAAGGGAATTATATTTTTTCCTTATCGCATCATTTTTAAATATGGAATTGTATATGGAAAAACATATAGCTATTTCAACAGCATTTTTATATAATTCGTCCATTGAAGATACTTTGAATTTCATCAAAAATTCAGGATTTGATTTTATTGAATTAGCTGTAGTAGAAAATTTACTGGATGTTGATTTTAATGAAATTGTAAATTTATTGGATAATTATAGACTTAAAGTACAAAGTATTCATGCTCCTTTTAGTTATCTGTATAAAAAGGGTTGGGATAATTTCAATCTGAGTATAGAAAGATGTATTGAATTAGCTGAATGTGTGCACAGTGAATATATTGTAACTCATCCTCCTGTTGTATCCAGGTTTAAATACTCTTATGCCGAATATATACAGGAAAATAAGGAATATTTTGATTTCTTGGAGCTGAATCAAAGAGAAAATTTGAAAATACTGTCAGAAAATTTATCCAATTGGAATAATGATGAATATTGGTGTTATAGCGGTAATTTGGGGTTGTTTACAAAGACATTGCGGGAGAAGAAGATCCCTTTAACATTAGATATCTCTCATTTAGCTATGGGACGGTATAATATAATTTCTATCATTGAAGAGACAAGTGATATCACAGAACTTGTCCATTTCAGTGATTTTTCAAATAATATTGAACATCTGCCTATTGGATATGGAACTCTTGATTATGATATGATATTCAGCCATCTGGATAGAAGTAAAAATATTGTATTGGAGATGGACTTCTGTACGCCACAGCGGAAAAAATATATAGATAGAAAAACAGATATGAAACTAGAAGAAATTTTATTTCAACAAAATAGGATTTTAAGATCTTTAAATACTGATAAAAGCGAATCAAAATTAATATTAAATGGAAGGTAAATAATATGTATATTTTAGGATTAAATGATGCCTTTTCTGCAGCTGCCATTATTAAAGAAGGTAAGTTAGTTGCTGCAGCAAGAGAAGAACGTTTTAATCGCAATAAATTTTGCGATGATTTTCCGGTCCAAAGCGTAAAATACTGTTTGCAGGAAGCCGGGATCGGGATCAAGCAGGTAGATCAGATCGTTTTTGCATGGAACCCCGGGCATGAGATCGAACCGCTGGACACAGTGGCATCAGTGAGAAACCACCGTGATTTTCTGCATTATATTCCGAGTAATGTGTTGAATATGATACCCGGCCGTAAAGAGGAAAAGAAAGTAAAGATGATCCATCAGTATCTTGAACTGAACGATACACAGGTGAAGATCAGTTTTGTTCCCCATCACTGCTCTCATGCAGCAGCAGCTTTTTTTACATCTCCGTTTAAGAAGGCAGCAATTATTACGGTTGATGCATATGGTGATGATATTTCGACTCAATTTTATTATGGTGAGGATAATAAACTGGAGATACTCGACACTACAAAATTTCCTCATTCTTTAGGATCAGTATATGCAGCGGTTACTCAGTATCTCGGATTCAGGCCCAATTCGGATGAATGGAAGGTGATGGGACTGGCTCCCTTCGGGGAACGGAAGTACTATGCTGAATTTGAAAAGATCATCAAATTCATACCGGAAGAAGGAAGATTATGGATCGATCTGGATTATTTTTCCTACTATATTT
>JAHITG010000276.1 GCA_018817865.1 Spirochaetota bacterium | reverse complement strand
CATGATTATTCACTTTATCATTGGCCGTGCTGATCTTCTCATTCAGAACAGGATCATTCAGTTTACTGATATCAGAATAATTCCGGATCACAACAGCAGTTGCTTCCTCCCCGATGGTATAGGGCGGAATATCTATCCGAACCCGTTCTCCTTTTTTCCGGAAGGTCCCGCCGCTGGAATGGTTCACGCTCTGCGACGCATTCTGATATACACTTGAAGAAAGCCCGATCCCCTGGTCCAGTCCATAGATGGCCCCAATTGTAAAATAGTATCCGGGACTGCCCGTACCCAGATTGTTTACCTTTAAGCTCTCTAAAGTAGCGGCACCGTTGGCAAACGTATCGCAAAAAAGATCAGCCTCCCAGAATTCAGAAAAAAAGGATATGGGAGCGGAAGAATATTTCACGATGTATCGTTTCGCACTCCCAAGGTCTCCTGCTTTTTCCGGTGAAGTCCACCCTAAAAGTACAGCCCCGGTCTCTGTACCGGACGGTTTTGTTAAAAGATCTGTGATCCGGGGTACCGGTGTTGCTGTGATCTTCTCTGAAGCTTCTCCTTCCTGGCCCAGGGTATCAAGGGCGGTCACCCAGACAGAATATCGGGCACCGTTCTCCAGAGAATTGATAATAGTATATGAAGGAGAAACAGAAGAAACCGGCCCTCCCTGCACACCATTCTCCTTCTTATAATAGATATTGTATCCCGCAATATCTGTCTCAGAATTAGGATTAAACTTTATTGTAATGCTCCTGTTTCCCGTAACGGACAGTTCCAACCCAGTGACCACCGACGGAGTCGTATTCGTTGAAGGAACGGCTTTTACAATTTGAGAATATCCCTGATTGGTCTGGCCGACCGTATCAACAGCCTGCATCTTATAATAATAAGTCATGTTATTATTAACAAAAATATCCGTAAATACAGTATTGGAAAGCAGAGGGGAAATATTTGTGTACAAGCTGTATTTATCCTCACTTCGCCAAATCAGATAACCCTGAATATCACCCTCCGGATTTTGAGCCCACCGGAGGGTCACCTCAGAGTCCCCGGCCGCAGCATTCAGGCCTGTTGGAATCACCGGAGGGGCATTGGTGGAAGGAACTGCCAGGATAACCCTGGAATATCCGCTCTCATTCTTTTCATGGTCCGTAGCCGTTAACCTGTAATAATAGTTTGTATTATTCCATAACCCGCTGTCCCTGTAATTCGTGTTCAAGAGTTCCGCGATCAGAGAAAAATTATTGGTATTCTTCATACTTCGATAGACACGGTATCCGGCCAGATCGATCTCCCTGTTCTTACGCCATAAGAGCATGACATTGGTATTCCCGGGAACAGCCATAAAATTAGTTGGAGCCTGAGGGGGAGGATTAATGACGGTCTCGGTTCCCCATACATCATTGATCACCATGACACCATCATTGTCACTGTCAGAAATGACAAGCTCCCTGTTCCCGGATGAAGTGGGCAGATCATCTTCCCATTTTGAAGAATTCTGTCCAATGTTATACTTATACTCCAGAGACGTTCCTTTCATTATTACCGTGCTGAAATACCAGTTATCATTGTACAGATAAGTCATTGTCTGTGTAGGTGTCCAGTCTAGAGGTGATACGCTCCCCCCAAGATAAAGATCCCCTGAAACATCTTCACGCCGTTTCTGAAGATAAAAAAGAACATTGATCACTTTATCTGCAATAAACTGGATGACACTGCTTCGTTCACTTTCAAAATTCGGCATATTTGTATAAGCATCCACACTGGTTATAAAAACATAATTAGTAGAACCTGTGATCAAATTCGTAACAGTAAATCTGTTATTGGTAATAAAAATCCTGTTCATCTTTTTATAGTAGGGATAAAAATTATTGCTCAGATATACATTGTATCCGATCACATCCATCTCCAATGACCTGCTCCATCGGATCTCGGCTTCCCGGGCATCCACCTGTGCAGAGATCCCGGTAGGAGGATCCGGATCATCCTCCCAGTTGAATTCTATGGACATATACCCGTTGATACCGGTCCCCTCGGTAACGCGCATCAGTCCTGCCGGTGTATTGGTAACATAGATTGTGCCCTGTGTTCCAAAAGTGATCTCGATCTGCCGGGGATCCATTAATTCAAAAATATATTTGGGAGAGAGAGTATTTGTATTTACAATAAATTTGATCGTCACCTTCTGGCCCGGAATGTAGTAACAGCTGTACTGCCACTGGCCGGTTCCCTGATTTGTCATAAGAGTATAAGGATATATATTATGGATGGGGAGAAAATTACCCGTTACTCTCTTCTCATTGGTTCCCCAGGGACTCATTATGATCTGAGCTGTTAAGGAATTGACTTGAAACAGGATCAATACGATCAGCACAAAATAATAATTTAAATTTTTATATCTAATCATCCTTTTTATTTACACCTGTACGCGTTTTGATGATCCTGGCAGGGATCTTGTTCCAATAGGTTCGGCCGTCTTCTTCATCCGGGGTCAAATAGACCAGAAAATTCTTCTCTTTGACTATATCCCAGTCTATATGCTCCACCTTAAAAATAACCTTTATGGCCTGATGCGGTATTACGGTTGACTGAGCGGAGTATCCGCTGTACATATTAGCATCAATATTCTCCTGATCGATGTATGAATTATAATCCGGGATATCCACTTCTTTATCGAACGGGCCTCTTCTGATGATCGCATTAGTCCCTCCATATGAGTCATAAGCCAAAACTGTATAATAATAGGTGGTCTCATTAGCCAGCCCTCTATTCGTATACAAAACTGTGCTTCCTGACCGGGCATACAGGTTGGTCAGAAATGTATACGGCCCTTTATCCGTGATCGACCTGAAGATACTGAACCAGCCTCCATACTCTACATCCGGTTCAATATACCCCCACCTTCCCTGGGAACGAACTTTTAAGAGGACCTCGCTGTCCTGAGGTATTGCTTCAAGCGAAGGGGGATTGGGATGATGCCCGTAATTGCAGAAGACATAATAGATGGAGCCGGAAGTCGGAACCGTGATCTTCCTCCTCACATTATCATCAACCATTCTGGTAATGGTCCCGCCCTTCTTCTCTGTAACACCGGAAGGGTTATCCACAGAAGCGGGAAAGGACCCTTTGTTCGGGATCTGCTCATACTGCCATGTATTATTCACATTGGCCTGAAAAATAAAGTTATATTCTGCTCCCTGAATTAAATTTTTTAGAAAATAGTATGTCCCGTCACCGACAGGGATCGCATTACTGTCCGCATCTATCGTACCTGCACTGTTCAATATCCCCTGCTTCAGAAGAAGCCTTCTGGAAATATTAGAGAAACTGCCGTGTACACCGTAATTTGTCGAAGGCTGTGCCTGTACAAAGGAGGTGATCAGTAAAAAAATAATAGTAAAAAATAAAACTTTCTTATTAATAAATCCTTTCATGCTAATTATCACCAACCGTAACTTTAATGATCCGGCCCGGACGTTTGTTCCTGTAAAACCGTCCGTCTTCCTCAGACGGGGTCAGCCAGAACAGGTATTGGCCCTTTTCTACAACATTCCAGTCGATATGCTCTACCTTGAAATAGACCGGCATGGTTCCCCGCGGAGTGGCATAGGCCTGGTTGCCGGCAGCCCCCCCCGGAGGCGGAAGATCGCTTTTTTTATGCTCGAACGGCTCACTCCCTGCTCCCAGATAAGCATCACCGGAGACGATGATATAGTAGTAGGTTGTCCCGTTATTCAATCCTGTATGAGTAAAGCTGGTAACATTTCCTTCCAGAGTGGTTAATAATGAGTAGTTATCCGCAGCCCCTGTAGCATTATAATAGAGATAATATTTCCCCCCGGCGATCACATTAACATCATCCCACTTCCACGGGCCATGAGCTTTTGACCAGTTCAGGATCACCCTGGTGTTTCCGGGTAATGCTTCCACGGTATCAGGAGGATTTGGTGTGGAATTAAAGTTATTAAAAACATATAATGATTCACCGTCATTCAGGTTCGGGACAAAAAGAATTCGCCTCTGGTCTTCATTAGCCGTTACCTTGCCGTACCAGGCCTGGTTTGTGTACTGGATAGTATTCGGATTCTTTGACGTTGGTATCTTCCCTGTTCCGGGAGGCTGATCATAATAGGTAGAATTGAGATTCAGTCCTGAGATGGCATTTGTCCCTGTTTTAGCCATAAAAAGATAATTATAATACTGTCCCGGGGTAAGGTCCATCCTTACCTGGTATGTTCCATCCCCTACCGGTCTCATATTGGTCACGATACTCCTGGTCTCCCATGCGCTTACATTTAAAGATGGCTGAATAACCAGGTATTTATCAAGGACACCCCAGTTTGAAGAAGCCCTCTGCTGGGAAAAAATCTGTGTAACAGGACATAGAGTAAATATAAGAATTATAATTGTCATATAGCACCAAGCAGGGACAAGGCATGCCTTGT
>JAHITG010000275.1 GCA_018817865.1 Spirochaetota bacterium | reverse complement strand
TGGAACTTACCACTTCTGCCCTGACATTTCTTTTCATATCGGTTACTTCTTCGGGACGCTCATCTATCAAAAGAACGATCATAATCACTTCCGGATGATTAACTGTAATTGAATTAGCAATATCCTGAAGCAGGATCGTTTTTCCGGCTCTTGGCGGTGATACAATAAGTCCCCTCTGCCCTTTACCAATAGGCGTCATTAAATTCATGATACGGGTAGAGATATTGCGGGGATCTGTTTCCAGGTTCAGCCTCTCTTCAGGGTACAACGGAGTCAACGCATCAAAATGAAATCTATGCTTTAAATGCTCTGGAAGATCGTAATTAATGGACTCAACCTTTAACATGGCATAATACCGTTCATTCTCTTTAGGTGACCTCACCTGTCCGGATATCGAATCACCTGTACGAAGTCCAAAGAGTTTTATCTGAGATGGAGAGATGTATACATCATCAATGCTCTGGAGATAGCTTGTTTTTACTGATCGTAAAAAACCGTATCCTTCAGGCAGGATCTCAAGCACACCTGTTACATAAAGCAGCCCGGCTTTTTCGGTTTTATACTGTGAGATAGCAGTGATAACTTCATCTTTTCTCGTTTCTGCATTCAATCCTGATACTCCCATTTCAACAGCCATTTCCATCAGGTCATCAAGGTTCATCGACTTCATTCTGCCGATATCCAGATTTTCGGTTTTATCCAGATCTTCCCTCAATTTCTGTTTTCTTCCCTTCATCATATGTCCTTTTCTGTCTTTTGAATATCTTTCGTGCCTAACTTCTTTCTGTTCGACATCTGTTCTTTTTTTGTCAGACCCGGCTTTTTCTTCCTTTTTCTCTGGTTCCTTAATCCCGGCCTTGACATCCTCTGTGACAGGATCAGCAGATTTCTTTGTTTCAGAATCCTTCTCTATATCTTTAACAGCTGTTTTATCTGCTGAGTCAGCGATAGGTAATTTTTCAGTTTCTTCTGTTTTTTTCTTTCTTGGCATTGTACCTTCCTTTAAAATATAAAATAAAATTTAATTTTTGATTTCTTTTAAGATAATTCACATATTATTTCGAGATAATTATTTTAATTATGAATTTGCATCATCCATTTTTATGAGAATAATTATTTAAAAAGATAATTTTATGAATTTTACTCTTTAACCCTTGTAGATTGTTTAGATATAGCAAAATTAATCTTTTAAAAAGAAATGTCAAGGGATTTTTTTTGAAAAAGATTTAACCGAAAAGAATAAAAAATGTATTACATACATTTTTTATTCTTAACTTAACTTTTCATCCAAAATGCATTCAACGATGCATTTTGGATAAGATACATTTGGGGTCGTAATACACTCGGGATTCCTTTTCAGGTTAAATCTATTTACAAATTTTATTCCTGCCTGAATTTTTTGCTTTATACAGGTTGTCATCAGTATTTTTTAAAAGGACACTCCCGTTCTTCATACTGACACTAAATTCAGCCACTCCGCCGCTTATAGTTGTTTTTACAGAATTACCATTATAATTAAATTTAAACTTCTCAACCTTCTTTCTGATCTCATCAGCAAGTTCATAAGCCTGAGCCTTGTTCATGTTCGGACAAGTAACAATGAACTCTTCTCCGCCATATCGTGAAGCGGTAAGCGGGTCTTTGATACTTTCAAGAATAATACCGGCAATACCTGCAAGAACCTTGTCTCCAAACAAATGACCATACTTATCATTTAATTTTTTAAAAAGGTCAATATCAAAAATGATCAAGCTTAATTTACTCTTGTATCGTTTTGCTCTTAAAAATTCATCTTCTAAAAAACCGTTAAAGGTGCGTCTCAAGTAGAGTAAAGTTAATCCGTCTCTCTGGGACAATTCCTGTACTTTATTATACAACATAGCTTTCTTTATTCCCATCGAGATATACCGTATTACGATTTTTGTATTATTTATTATAGTTTCATCCACTTTTCCCCGTTTATCTTCATACTGCAGGAGCATGCCCAGGATCTCTTCTTTTAGGATCAGCGGGAAAATATTTATATTTGACAAGTTAGAAAGCACCTCTTCCGGTTCAATGGCAAACTTAACATAAGAAGTGATCTTATCAAAGAACTTGTCGCCTTTTTTCCTTAAGAATATCTGCAGGTATTGCTGCATCTCATGGGAAATGTTATGTTCCAGAAACCGGCTATATCCCTCCTCTTTATCCTTTATATAGAAAACAAAATTATCCAGACCGATCACATCCACTAATATGTTTTTTGACAATTCCATCATATCCTTCAGCTGAAGGGTGGAATTGATCAGTTTTATCTGATTATATATCTTATTGATATTTTTTTTATGATATTCCAGGTCCAGATTCTCGTTCCTTAAGCTGCTGACTTTTGATTCAATTTCAAAGCGTGCTTCGATCAGAGGCTTTAACCGCGGTGCTACATTACGGATCGTATCAAATACCCTTACACGTTGAAGGATCTTTTTAAAATAGAAAGTGGAAAACAGAATGATATAGTAGACAATAAGATAATAAAATTCAACGGGACTAAATTTTGTAAAAATATCCCTGAAAAAAAACAAATTAACAAGTCCTCCCGACAGATAAAAATAATGAGTATACTTAAAAACAGGAAAGACTATAATATATAAAAGTAGGATATGGCATAAGAGTAAAAGCGAAACGGCATATTTCATAAAATATAAATCCGAAGACGGAATAAAAGTAAGAAAAAACAGGATCACGTAGAAATAGATCGAATATTTAATTATTCCTTTAATATTTTGTGTCTTTTCGTCACTCATTATTTTATCACTTCAATCCTATTTTTACCTAACTCTTTAGCCTTCAATAGAGCCCGGTCGATCTTATTAATAAATTCATTATACACCTTATAAGATTTCTTAAAAGTTCCCACCCCAAGGCTGACTTTTAAACGCTCTCTGGCTTTGATCTCACTACCTAAAAAGAGAAGATTCAGATCAATAGAATTAAATTTAGTCAGCAAACGTTCGGCCAGGGATTTTGCTCCGACAAGATCCGTCTGAGGAAGAATAATGGCAAACTCATCACCACCGTATCGCACAGGGAAATCTATTTCACGGATAGTCTGTTTTATGATCCTGGATATGGTGATCAGCACCTGATCGCCAAAAGGATGTCCATATGTATCATTAAAATGTTTAAAATTATCAATATCCATCATGATCAAAGAGACATCGACCTTATGGCGGAAGAATCTCTGGATCTCACTCTTTAATTTTTCCAGCATGTACCGATGAACATACAACCCGGTGATACCATCGGTTATAGCCAGCCTTTCGATCTCCTTGAAATAGAACAGATTTTCAAACACGATCGAACCGAGGTCAGAAATGTAATCCAGTACTCTAAGGTCATCATTGCTGAAATAATCTGCTTTATCATATTCAGCTCTCAGGATGCCGTAAACATTACTTGATATGATAACAGGAGCAGCAATGAGTGAATTGCAATTTGAAAAATCTGTGTACCGTCTTACTTTTATTTTTGTTTCATTCCGGATATTGCTGATCAGGATCGGCAGCTTGCTTTCACGGATCCAGTCATCAATATTATCTGTCAATTTATTCTTTACATTGATGTACCCGTTCTGAGCAAAAACATAAAATTTATCATCTGCTCTGTTGATCTTTGAGAATAGAACTCTTTTTATATTCAGGATCTTTATGGTCTCTTTAACAAGATAAGCGGCAGTCTCCCTTTCATCGATCGAAGACCCAAGCAAAAATGCCGTTTGAGATAATTTCTGCATTCTTTCAAGTTCAATTTTAAGGCTCTCTCTTTTTTCAGTAAAATCATTAAACTCCAGTTTTAAAATATTACATTCCTCGGAAAGCTTCTCGATCGAGAGTTCAGTGGATTTCTGTTCACTGCTTAATTTTAACGTAAAAAAATATAATAAACCCAGAAAGAGGCCGCCATTGATCAAAATGGTAATAGAAAATATTCTCATGTTCTTATGTAAAATGAAAATATT
>JAHITG010000274.1 GCA_018817865.1 Spirochaetota bacterium | reverse complement strand
GTTGTGATCGAAAAGGAATATCAGGAGAAACCGGAAGAGGCTTCCCGTCCGTTCGATACAAAGAGATGCGGGTTTGTCCCTTCCCACGGCTCAGGAACGATCATCCTGGAGGAACTGGAATCGGCAAAGAAGAGAGGGGCAAAGATATATGCGGAACTAATGGGTGTTCAGGCCAATGCCAATGCGAATCATTTACCGGCTCCGTCATCAGCCAACCAGATCAAATTGATGACACAGCTTTTGCAAACAGCTGGCGTAAAGCCCGAAGAGGTCAATTATGTGAACTGCCATGCAACCGGCACCCCTTTGGGAGACCTTGAAGAGATAAAGGCCGTCAAGGCCGTGTTTGGAAAGCATGCTTACAACATGAAGCTGAATGCACCAAAATCCATGCTTGGCCATGTCTGCTGGAGCGCGCCGATCGTAGAGAGCATCGGCGGGATCCTTCAGATGCAGCACTCAAAACTGCATCCTACCATAAATATTGATGAGCTTGCTCCTGAAGTGGACCTGGATGTGTGTGCTGACGGGCCAAAAGATTTTGAGATCACCTACATGCTGAAGAATTCATTCGGTTTCGGCGGTCTGAACTGTTGCAGCCTGATAAAGAAGTACGAGGAATAATTGATGAATAGTTTTATTACAGGCGGTTCAAGAGGAATAGGAAGGGCGATCGTGCTTAAGATGGTGGAGAAAGGCGCGGGATGTGCCTTTACCTATGCATCCAATAAAAAAGCAGCGGAAGAGACCATAAAACTGGCTAAAGAAATTAATTCAAAAATAAAAGTGAAGAGCTATCAGATGGAACTGAAAGATCCGGATGCCGTGGAAAAGACCATTGACCAGGCTATCAGTGATTTTGAGGATATTGATGCGGTGGTCAATAATGCTGCTGTTGTCAAGAACAATGCAGCAGCACTGATGAGCAATGAAGAGTGGGACGAGGTGATCGCCACCAACCTCTCCGGCCCTTTTTACACCTCCAGAAGTTTCCTCATGCATTTTATATCCAATAAAAAAGGAAGGATCATTAATATATCATCCCTGGCCCAGGACGGGTGCAGCGGTCAGGCCAATTATGCTGCCAGTAAATCCGGGCTTGTGGGGCTGACAAAGACCCTGGCAAAAGAGTACGGGGTCAAAGGCATCACCAGCAATGTGGTCGTGGTAGGGTATGTCCCGACGGACATGACAGATGACAACATGGCAGAAGATTTGAAAAAATTCTGGCTTCAGCACTGTCCTTTAAAAAAAGTGGGTTCCCCTGAAGATATCGCAAATCTTGTGGCTTTCCTTGCATCGGAGGAAGCCCGTTTTATAAACGGAGAAGTGATCCGTGTTTCAGGCGGGCTCACCTATGCCCCGTAAAAAACAGAATTAATTTAATATAATAAAGAGGATAGATATGAAAAAGATAGGAATTGAAAAGGTCAATATATATGGTGCGTCTTTATGCATGAAGCAGACGGACCTGGCAAAAGCAAGGGGAAAAGACCCGGACCAGGTGCTGAAGGATTATCTGATCGATACCCGGTCTTTAAATCCTCCTTATGAGGATACCGTTACCATGGGCGCCAATGCAGCCAAACCGATCCTGACGGATCAGGACAAGAAGGATATCGGTCTTTTCATCGTGGGTACGGAAGGGTCAGTGGATTTCGGCAAACCCATCAGTACCAACATGATGGGAGTACTGGGCCTTCCTCACAATATAAGGAATTTTGAGACAAAGTTCGCCTG
This sequence comes from Spirochaetota bacterium, assembly GCA_018817865.1. Lineage (GTDB taxonomy): Bacteria > Spirochaetota > JAHITG01 > JAHITG01 > JAHITG01 > JAHITG01. Next base: position 2,944 of record JAHITG010000274.1, on the reverse strand, counting down.
TTACTCCGGTGTAGCAGCGTTGGACTGTGCCGTGGACTGGATCGCCTCAGGGCATAATAAGGGCAAGAAAGCCCTGATCATTGCAACGGATTTCAGCAGGATGCATCTGGGTAAACCGCATGAATTCGTGCTGGGAGGATGCGCTGCTGCCGTACTTGTCAGCGAGGATCCGAAGGTCGTGGAATTTGAGGTTGAAAAGAAAGGGGTCTGGTCAACGGATATATATGATACTTTCAGGCCCACAGCCAGGCATGAATCAGGCAATAATGAAGTGAGTCTCTACTCGTATATGGATGCCATAGAAGGGGCATTCAATCATTATAAAGAGAATGCGGGTGAAGAGGTCGATTTTGATACTTACTTTAAATACAACATCTATCATATGCCGTTCCCGGGAATGGCGTTCCAGGCTCACAGGATCCTGTGCAACCTGGCAAACCCCCGGTCCAAATCTGAGATACGGGAGAGCTTCAATAAAAAGGTCATGCCCTCTTTGCGGTATGCCCAGCGCGTTGGAAGTACTTATGGTGCCAGTAATTTTATCGGGCTGTGCGGGTTGATCAAGAGCGCGGAAAATCTGAAGGCAGGGGACAGGATAGGTTTCTTCTCTTACGGGTCCGGTGCTATCGGGGAAATGTACAGTACCAAAGTCTGCGACGGCGCAAAGAAGATCATTGAGGCTCTTAAGATCGACAAGGCCTTGGATGAACGGAGGGAAGTCTCCTTTGAGGAGTATGAAGCCATAGAAAAGATGAGGGAGAGCAATATCGAGAAGGCGGATATCAACCCTGACTTCTCTGTGCTGGATAACTGGTATGATAAGCATTATAAAGGAAAAGGATTTCTAGTACTCAAGGAAGTGAAAGATTTTTACAGGAAGTATGAATGGAGCTGATGCATTGGCTGTAATTGATACATATTTAGATTCACATTTAGCCGTTATCACCTTAAAGAACAGTGTCAACGGCAATGTCCTGAACCGGGAGAGCCTGAAGGATCTGATTAAAGCGGTCTCATCCGGCGTAAAAGAGAAAGAGGCAAGGGCTTTACTTCTGCGTTCGGACGGGAGTAATTTCTGCCTGGGTATGGACCTGGCCATGCTCCAGTCCATTGATACAGAGAATGATGATGCCCGGAAGACTGTTTCTTCCTATGTGGAGCTTCTTACATTGATCTATACCTCTCCCAAACCCGTGATCTGCCTTATCAACGGGGCGGTCAAAGCAGGGGGAGTCGGATTGGCCTGTGTCTGTGATATTATAGTGGCTTCGGAAAGATCAACTTTTGAATTGAGCGAAGTTTTCTTCGGCCTTATCCCGGCAAATGTTCTGCCTTTTATCTATTCTTTAAGGATACCGCCTCAGAAGGCGAGGTATCTTATCCTTACGGCTAAAAGACTGAATGCAGAAGAGGCCAAAGAGCTTCATCTTGTAGATGAGGTCTTTGAAGAAGAGGGGTTGGAAAAAGGCTTGAAGGGTATTATAAAAAATATTTTCAGGGCATCGCCGAAAGCAATGGCCGAGGCAAAAAAGTTTACAGGGGCCCTTTATCATAAAAATGTCAAGGACGGTTCTGACCTGGCAAGGGATAAACTCCTTGAGATGATCGCTGATCCAAAAGTAAAAGAGGGGATCAGGGCATTCAATGAAGGCAGTTTTCCCGAATGGTTCGAGAAATTCAAACCGGAAAAACCATTATTATAAGGAAAAATTATGAGTAAAAAAATAATTATTAAAGTTGAAGAGAACGGCATAGCTTATTTAAAGATGAATGATGTCCAGAGAAAGAATGTCTTTGCGGATGATTTCCTGGATGAGCTGGTGCAGGGGATCGATGAGCTGGAGAATAAATATCAGCCAAAGGTCTGTGTCCTGCACGGGCTGGAGGATGTCTTCTGCGCGGGTGCAGAGAAGAAGAACCTTACCGACCTCTGTGACGGCAAGATCCATGTAAAGGACCTGGTCGTCTCCGAAAAGCTGGTGGGAACCTCTTTTCCCGTGATCGCGGCCATGGAGGGACATGCCGTGGGCGGAGGCCTGGTCATGGCAGCCTGCTGTGATATTGTGATCGCGGCCAGGGAGAGCCGGTACGGTGCCGTCTTTATGTCTTTGGGTTTTACGCCTGGCATGGGATGCACGCAGCTGCTTTCAGGATTGATGGGGCCGTTCATTGCCAATGAGATGATGTTCACGGGCAGGCTCTTTAAAGGAAAAGAGCTGGCTGATAAAGGCACCAATATCAATTATATCCTGCCAAAAACAGAGGTAATGCCAAAGGCAAAGGATATTGCCGGGCAGATCAGCGAGAAGAATATAAAATCCATTTATCTGCTAAAGTATGCGTTAAGCGCCAGGAAGAAGAAGCTCCTGATCGATGCGCGTGTGCACGAGGATTTTATGCATAGGATGAGCTTTGCCTTTCCTGAAACGAAAAGGACCATCGAAGAATTCTATAACAGATAATTCTGAGTCCACGGTTTAGTATTATTTTGTCTGAATTTAATATTTCCTCGAATCTGATGAGTGAATTCATTTTTCCGGTTGGTTTTTTTAGTTTCATCGGTTTCCTGTATAAAAAGAAATAGCAGCTAAAGAATAGTTAAGATAATGGAATTAAGAAGAGATTTGCGATTGTAGAAATTCATTCCGGGATTAATAATATTTTTTATTGATTTTCTTTTTTCCAAAGTGTAAATTTAGGATAGTTTTATTATGAAGAAAAATAAGAATAGTTCATTTTTTAAATATGTGGAACCGACAAAAGTACTCCTGTTTGGATATTTTACATATATTGTTTTTGGCTGGTTTTTATTAAGTATTCCATTTTCTGGAAAAACAGCAGTCAGCTTTCTTGATCATTTATTTACCTGTGTTTCAGCTGTTTCAACTACAGGGTTAACAACCGTCAGTGTTATTGACAGCTATTCCCTGATGGGGCAGATAAT
>JAHITG010000273.1 GCA_018817865.1 Spirochaetota bacterium | reverse complement strand
GGGTTCATCAGGAGGGTCAGCCGCAGCTGTTGCTGATAACCAGGCTATCTTGGCCATAGGTTCTGATACGGGCGGTTCCATCCGGCAGCCGGCCGGTCTGTGCGGTGTTGTAGGGATGAAGCCTACGTACGGTCTGGTTTCGCGGTACGGGCTGATAGCCTATGCCAGCTCTTTGGATCAGATCGGCGGATTTTCAAAGGATGTCAAGGACATGGGTCTTCTTATGAATGTGCTGGCCGGCCATGACCCGAAAGATTCAACATCTGTTGAGATCAAAAGGGATGATTATTATAAAGATATCGATAAACTTTCTTTAAAGGGAGTGAAGATCGGCCTGCCGAAAGAGTATTTTATTAAGGGTGTGGACAGCCAGGTCAATGCCAGGCTGGAAGCAGTGATAAAAGCTCTGGCTGACAAGGGAGCCCTTTTAAACGGGACCAGTCTGCCTCATACGGAATATGCCATAGCAGACTATTATATCATTGCTCCTGCTGAAGCCAGCTCCAATCTGGCCCGGTATGACGGGGTAAAGTACGGACACAGGGCAGAAGCGGATGATCTTATTGATATGTATTTCAAAACACGGGGGGAAGGATTTGGTGATGAGGTGAAACGGAGGATATTGATCGGAGCCTATTCGCTTTCATCCGGGTATTATGATGCGTATTATTTAAAGGCATTAAAAGCGCGTACCCTGATCAAGGATGATTTTGACAAGACATTTAATGAATGGGACTGCCTTCTGACGCCTACTTCACCCACGACAGCATTCAAACTGGGTGAAAAGATGTCTGATCCCTTGCAGATGTATTTATCCGATGTTTTTACCATCTCCGCTAATCTGGCAGGGATCCCGGGTATCTCCATACCGGCTGGAAAAGATTCCAATGGACTGCCGATCGGTATACAGGTTCTGGGAAAACATTTTGATGAGAAGAAACTGCTGCAGATAGCTTATCAGATAGAGAAGGTCGTTAAGGAGTTGTAAATGGAATATGAAGCAGTGATCGGGCTGGAAGTTCATGTTCAGCTGAATACAAAGACAAAGATATTCTGTGACTGTTCTACAAAGTTCGGAAATCCACCTAATACGAATGTCTGCCCGGTCTGTATGGGTATGCCGGGTGTACTGCCGGTGCTCAATCGGGAAGTTCTGCATAAGGCGATCATTGCCGGCCTGGCCCTTAATTGTGAGATATCTGCTTATTCTAAATTTGACAGGAAACAGTATTTTTATCCTGATCTTCCCAAGAACTATCAGGTTTCCCAGTTTGACCTTCCCATTGCTTTAAATGGCTATTTGAATATAAATATTGAAGGAAGACAGAAGAAGATAGGCATTACCCGCCTCCACATGGAAGAAGACGCGGGCAAGCTGATCCATGAGGAAGGCGCCGGGTCGAAATCCAGTTTTGTTGATTTTAACCGTACCGGAGTTCCTCTGGCAGAGATCGTGAGTGAACCGGACCTCTCAACTCCACAGGAAGCTTATATTTATCTGAACATTTTAAAGAACAGACTCCGTTATGTAAAGGTATCGGATTGTAATATGGAGGAGGGATCCCTTCGCTGTGATGCCAATGTCTCGATCCGGCCTAAAGGAGTAAAGGAGCTTGGTACAAAAGCAGAAGTCAAGAATATGAACTCATTTAAAGCCGTTGAAAAAGCCATTGAATATGAGATCAGGCGTCAGATCAAGGCTGTTAAAGATAAAGAGAAGATCGTTCAGGAGACCCGGCTGTGGGATGCGGATAAGGAGATCACGATCTCCATGCGGTCTAAAGAGGAAGCTCATGATTACCGGTATTTTCCCGAGCCTGACCTTGTCCCTATGGAAGCGGATAAAAAATGGATCGAGGAATTGAGAAAGGATCTCCCTGAGATGCCGGATATTAAGGCGAAGAGGTATATGGATGAATATAAATTACCTCAGGCCGATGCGGACCTTCTGACATCGGAACAGGATATCGCCCTGTTTTATGAAGAATGTATTAAACATTATGACAATTATAAAACGATCGCTAACTGGATCATGGGTGAGTTAAATCAGTATCTGAACAAGAAAAAACTCCTTATTACGGAATTATCCAAATTAACTTCTGAAAATTTCGTGAAACTGGTCAAGCTGGTCGATTCCGGGGTCATCACGGGGAAGAGCGGTAAAGAGATCGCTGCGGATGTTATTGAAAAGGGAGTTGACCCTGAAAAGATCACTGAAGAGAAGGGATTAAAACAGGTCAGTGACGAATCAGAAATTGAAAGTATCGTTGATGAGGTGATCAAAGAAAACCCGGAGGCCGTGGAGAATTACAAGAAGGGAAAGACCACTGTAGTCGGTTTCCTTGTGGGCCAGGTCATGAAAAAGAGTCAGGGAAAGGCCAATCCCCAGGTTGTTAATAAACTGTTCAAAGATAAATTATAATATGAAAAGATTTTTGTAGGCACGGTTTTAACCGTGCCTTTTATCAATCCTATAGATTATAAATAGGCTCGATGGGAAAAAGTAGGGGCTTAAAAAGAAAATTGTAGGGGCTCGATTCATCGAGCCCTAAAGCGGAGTGTCACACCCGCTTCCAATTTGTCATTCCGAAAAGGTTTGTCATTCCCGCGAGTGCGAAGCCTCCCCGGAGAGGTGAAACTTGTCCCCGCGAAAGCGGGGAGCGGGAATCTCAAATTCATATATACCCATTTATTATATTATTTTTTTATAATATTTTTTAAAAAACTAACTCCGTTTTTCAATTTCCCCACCCCCAGCATCTCCGCCACGGTCTGGCCCAGGTCGGCAAAGCTCTTTCTAATCCCCAGATCTATATTTTGTTTAAGATCAGGCCCTGTTCCTAAAAGAGGAATATACTCTCTCGTGTGGTCCGTCCCTGTAAAAGCCGGATCATTTCCGTGGTCTGCCGTGACAAAGAGGGCATCGCCTTTTTTTAGCGATTTTATATATTCTCCCAGGGCATTGTCAAATTCTTTCAGAGCATCATAATACCCCTGCACATCCCTCCTGTGGCCGTAGAGCATATCAAAATCAACAAGATTGGCAAACACCAGGCCTGAAAAGGAAGTATCCCGGATCAGCTCTCCTATTTTGGAAATCCCATCGGTATTGTTCCCCGTATGGAAGGACCGGGTAATGCCTTTATTGTTAAAGATATCTTCTATCTTTCCCACTCCGATCACCTCTTTACCGGCTTGTGAGACGACATGGGTCAATATACCGTCCGGCGGTGTTACAGCATAATCTTTCCTTCTTTCCGTGCGTGTGAAATTGCCCGGCTTTCCGATAAAAGGCCTGGCGATCACCCGGCCTATATTATGTTTTCCTTTCAGTATACCCCGTGTCTTTTCGCAGATCGCATACTGTTTTTCAATGGGTATGACCTCTTCATGGGCTGCGATCTGAAAGACGCTGTCCGCAGATGTGTAAACAATAGGATAACCGGTCTTCAGGTGGTCTTCCCCCAGTTCCTTGATGATCTCTGTGCCGGAGGCTACGGTATTTCCCAGGTAACCTGTCACGCCCGTGGCTTCCATAAATTGATCCAGCAGGTCTTCCGGGAATCCGTCAGGATAGGTGGGAAACGGGTCTCTGACGATCGCTCCGCTTATCTCCCAATGACCGGATGTTGTGTCTTTACCTTTAGATTGTTCAGCCATCTTTCCGTATATCCCTGTTACCGGTCCTTTGTTTTTTTTATTTTTCAGGTCAACTATATTGGCAAGCCCGCACTGGACCATGTTGGGCAGGTTGAAATCGGATATATTTTCGGATATGTGGAGCAATGTATTGGCTCCTGTGTCGCCGTATTCTTCTGCATCGGGAAGTGCCCCGCATCCTACGCTGTCCAGAACGATCAGAAATACTCTTTTAAACATATCTATACTCCTTAATTAATTCCATTATAAAGTTTGTTGCTAAATATATATAATGTAGCAAGGGGCTTTAGCCCCGCTTTTTATTAAATATCAGAATGATCTGCACATCCATTACATTGGTCCCGGTAGGGCCTGTTATAAAAAGATCATCGGTCCTTTTAAAATAATGATAGGAATCATTATTGTCAAGGTGATCTGTCACGGATAATTTTTTCTTATGTGCTTTTTTTAATGTCATTTCCGACACAAAAGCACCGGCTGCATCGGTAAATCCGTCTATTCCGTCTGTTCCGGCACTCAAAAGAAAGATGTTGCTATATCCTTTTATTCCTCCGGCAAAACCGAGTGCCAGCTCCTGGTTTCGACCTCCTTTTCCTTTACCCTTTACGGTTACAGTGGTCTCACCGCCGGAGATAATACAGTAAGGAAGTTCATGGGTACTGCAGTTGTGTGAGTAGTATTTGGCGATGGCCGATAAAAAGATCCCGGCATACCTGGCTTCACCCTGGAGGGAGCAGGTCAGGATCTGTGTATTATACTTCAATTTTTTTGCTTTTTCTTCGATTCCCTTTAAGGCTCTCCTGTTATTCGAAATAATGGAGTTTGTCATTTGCCTTACAGGGGCTAATCGCATTTTTTTTACTGCAGGCTGATGCTGAATGTAGGATGCAATATCCTCTGGTATTGAAGCAGAAAGGCCGTATTTTTTAATAAAATCTGTGGCCTCTTTTTTCTTGATAGTTATAGGAACGGTTGGCCCGGAAGCAATGGATTTCAGGTCATCCTCTATGACATCAGAAACGATAAGGGCATGGACCCGTTCTGCCTTGATAAAAGAGAGGACCTGACTTCCTTTAACCTGTGATATGAAGGTCCTGAATCTGTTGATCGCCTCTATCGGAGCGGGACATTTTAATATTTTTTTTAATAATTCTGTGTAATTCTTCGGATCGATTGTATCAGGAAGGACTTCGAACATGGCAGATCCCCCTCCGCTTATCAGGAAAATGACCAGGTCATCTTCTTCGATCGCTTTAAAAGAATCGATCAGTATTTTTGAATTTTCAAATGTATTCTTTCCCGGCAGGGGGTGATCAGCCTTCAGTATTTTAATTTTACCAATTTTTTTAATACGGTTCTGATGGGAAAGGACTATACCTCTATAAATACGGTTTTGTAGAATATCATTTATTCTTTTCGCCATCTGTAGAGAAGCTTTTCCGAATCCATAAATAAATATTCTTTTAATTGTATTAAGGGAATAGGTTTTATTTGCTATTTTTAATTTATTATTAGTGAGCGTGATATTTCTTTCTATAGCATGGCCGGGGTCCGCACTGGTACAGGCAGAATGGAAAAGTTCTTTCAGCTCTTTTTTATAATTAAGAGTTTTATTCATATCATCGATCGGTTTGCTTCTTTAAATTAAATTATTTAAAAAAGAGAGTAAAGTCATTTATTTATATCAATATTTATATCAACAATACATTACAATACAATATTCGAAAAAAAGTTGACATTTGTATCTAAATGTATTATAATAATTTTAATGATGTCTCCTTTAAAGAAAAACTCCGAGACACCGCTTTATGTGCAGGTTGAGGAGAAGATCAAAGAGCTTATCGGAGATCTGGACGGTCAGAATAAACAGCTTCCCACGGAAAAAGAGTTATGCGACAAATTCAAGATAAGCCGCGTAACAGTCAGAAAAGCCATTGATAATCTTGTAAAGAACAATGTTCTGGTCAGGACCACAGGGAAGGGGACCTTTGTTAAGACAGAAGATAAGAACCGGTTCCTGCGTATCGGGGTGGCGATCAATAAATTATCATCCATAGGACATCCCTATCTTTCCAGGATAATGGCCGGTATGGCCAGAAGTTTTGAAAAATATAATTATAATTTTCATATCCTCTGTACAGATAAGAAGAGCAGTTCTCTGAAAGCCAATTATTTCTATCTTAACGCTGTAAAAAGCAAACTGGTGAACGGACTTATTATTGTGGGTGAAGAAGCGGAGATCCCGGATATCCTCAATTTAAAGAAGATGAATTATCCTTTTGTACTGATCAATAATTACATGTCAGACAGTACCATTCCCAGTATCCAGCTGCATAATGAGAAAGGGGCTTATGATGCTGTCTCCTATCTGATCAAGCTGAAGCACAAGAGGATCGCCTTTATCTGCGGAGAGCTCCGGTTCAAGGTGGACCTGCAGAGGCTGGAGGGGTACAGAAGGGCTCTGCATGAGAAGAATATACCTTTTGATAATACCCTGCTGAGCGAGTGCTCATTCGATGAGCACGCTGCTTATCTGCAGACGGTAAAGCTTCTCAAACTGAATAATCCGCCTTCTGCTTTTTTCTGCTCGGATGATATCATTGCGCGGGGTGTCTTTAAAGGGGCTGCCGAGATGAAAAAGAAGATCCCCGGGGACATCTCAGTGGTGGGATTTAACGACATGGATTTTGCGCCTCTTTTAAAGGTTCCCCTCACTACCATGCATCTCTCCCTGAATAATATAGGGGAAAAAGCAGTTGAGATGCTCTTTAAGATCATACGAAATGAACCGTTAACGGAAAAAAATATTCTTATTGAGCCTGTATTAATAGCACGGGAGTCATGCGCAGTGTATCATAAAAAATAGAGTCCGGTATTATGAGTATAATAATTACAAATGGTAAGATCATTACTTGTAATGAGATCCTGACAGGTTATTCTATTTATGTAAAAGATAAAAAGATCTCAAAAATTTTAAGATCAAAAGATATAAAGAAGATAAAAGATCCGAACCTGAAAAAGATCAATGCGGGAAACAGGTATATCAGCCCGGGTCTGATCGATGTCCATATCCAGGGATTTAAAGGGTATGATGTTTGGGATAATAAAAAGGATTCCATTTCAAAGATGTCCCATTCCATATTATTTTCAGGGACAACATC
>JAHITG010000272.1 GCA_018817865.1 Spirochaetota bacterium | reverse complement strand
TCTATGAGAATTCAAAGTCAAGCTGCTTTTTTATTTTCTTCATAATTTGTTACAATTTGATCATATTCAGCCATTTTAGCTTCGTGTGTTTCTTTTATATAGTATCCAAAATATTTTTTTTCACGTAGCATATAATAAATCGTGACAAACATTTTTCTCATTATAGCCATACGCACTTTGCCTGCACTTTTTCCTGTTTTTAATCGAGCATAGAATTCTGATATCTTTGGGCTGACTCGTTTTATATGATTTAACGATTGGAGTAATAATGATATCCCCAATGGACGTCCTCTTTTTTTTGTAGAGCCATTCTTTATTTTGTCATTGGATGCATCCAGTTTTGGTACTGCTCGCAGATAAGACGAAAAATGCTTTGCATTTTTGAACCGGTTGACATCAGCATAATCGGCCTTTAATGCTAAAGCTATAAAAGGGCTGACTCCTAAGATTGATGTTAGGATAACTATCTCTTCTCTATAGTGCTTCCCTAAATAATATATTTCCTTTTTTATCTCATCAATCCTTTCATAAAGGTGATCCATTGTTTTATACAAGGATTTGATTTGATATTTATATTCCTCACATATATCAAATTTAACAATTATACTACGGTATTTTTTACCTTTAACACTTTTCTTTTTAATCCCATGTAAATTTTCACGAAGTATAGAGTAGATACGATTCTTTATAGCAACCAGTTCTTTGATGTAAAGTTTATACGTTGTAAATAAGGCGCGTAATTTTCTTATTTCCTTATCCGGCACATATACAATCGGTAAAAAATCTTTATCTGCTTCAATATGGTATTTTAGCAGTTTTGCTATCTTTTTTGAATCGATCTTATCATTCTTTTTTCCAGACTTATAAATTAGTTGCAATTGAAAAGGATCCAGTACCAAAACTTTTTTAACAGAATGTTTGATTAAATCGTAAAACGAGAATGTAGGAGAACTGGCTTCTAAAGCGACATAATCTTCTTTTGTACATTTTGCCAGAAAACCATCCAATCCTTTCTCATTGAGAATAAAAGTAGTTGTTTCAGTATTATCTCCTTTGGAAAGGAAGGTGCACGTAAAGCGATCGGAATGCAGATCAATACCAATGTAATTCATAAAAACCTCCTTAAAATCGCTTGACTAATGCATGATAAACGGTATTATGACAATTGATACCAACCGTCTATTCGGGTTGACTGTCAAGGTCTGTAGGCCTTTCAAAGACAGTTCCCATTTTTTTAATTCGGAAGGCGGCTACTAATCGTGTTTACGGGTTTGACCAAAGTCATCCCAGGCACCTATCAGCTATACTTCCTAGCATTAGTAAGCTGTTTTTAGAAGTATACTGAACCGCCTTCCTTTTTCAATTGTTTTTAATTTTCATAATATCGTGTTTTAATTTTCGACCACCTCTCTTTCACCCCGGTGCATCAGAGCACCTTAAAATACTCCCATTAGTGAGAATTAAAGAATCAGCAATGCATTTAAAAATGCACTTGAGTGATATAGTATAAAAGCAACCTAAATAATTGTATTTCAACCCCAAATGTATTGTTAAATACATTTGGGGTTGAATAAGCAGAGTTAAGAAATTAAAATGCATGTAATGCATTTTAATTTCTTTTCGATCATATCTTTTTCAAAAACTTCTTGACTTATAAGATAAAACAGATATATTAAGTTGTTATTTTATGATTAAAGTTTGATTAAATATTGATTAAAAAAATATTCCATATATGTTCCATATATAATAACTGCGATCATTTCATAGATCACTCCTGTTGGTTTTAAAACGCAGCAAGGCGTATTCTTTATAAGAAAAAAGTAAATACAATCCGTGGGATTTAATAAATAATAAAAGGGAATGAACTTTAAAGCAGAAAGAGCCGGTAATGCGGCATTTTTGTTTAAAGGAAAAAGTGCGTTTTTAGTTTGTATATAGAGCAGATCTCTTAGATAAAGGGGAGTAATATTACGGGAGGATTTATTATGCCTGTCAGGGTAAAGACCATCAATAAGATACGTAAGCGGAACGGCCATCTGGATGATTTTAATCCGGGGAAGATCACTTCAGCCATTCGAAAAGCCGGAGAGGCAACAGGAGAGATTGATGAAAAAATGGCAAAAAAGCTTACCATCAGGGTGGTCAATCTCCTCCAGTATATCCTGGAAGAGCGCACGCCTACGGTCGAAGAGATCCAGGACATAGTAGAAGAGATACTCTTATCCTCCACCTATAAAAAAACAGCTAAGGCATATATTATCTATCGTGATCAGCGGTCTAAAATAAGAGAGATCACGTCGAAATTTAATGTGGATCTGGTAGACCAGTATTTAAAGAGGATCGACTGGCAGGTAAATGAGAACAGTAATATGAGTTTTTCCCTCCAGGGACTGAATAATTATATCTCTTCCGAGATCAGTAAGATCTACTGGCTGAATAAGATCTACCCTCCGTATATAAAAGAGGCTCATAACAGTGGTGATGTGCATGTACATGACCTCGGCCTTCTAAGTGTGTACTGTGTGGGATGGGATCTTTATGACCTTTTAATAAAGGGTTTTCAGGGAGCATCGGGAAAAGTAGAATCGAAACCGGCCAGACATTTCAGGAGTGCTCTGGGGCAGGTCGTTAATTTTTTTTATACACTTCAGGGTGAAGCTGCCGGAGCCCAGGCTTTTTCCAATTTTGATACCCTTTTAGCTCCTTTCATTAAATATGATAAGCTGAGTTATAAAGAAGTGAAGCAGGCGCTTCAGGAATTTCTATTTAATGTAAATGTTCCGACGAGGGTCGGGTTTCAGACCCCCTTTACTAATATCACTATGGATCTAAATGTTCCTTCTTATTATGCTGACCAGGGAGTGATCATCGGCGGAAAGGTTCAGGACAGGACCTATAAGGAATTTAAAAAGGAGATGGATATTCTGAACAAGGCTTTTCTTGAGGTTATGCTGGATGGTGATGCAAAAGGCCGTGTCTTTACTTTCCCGATTCCTACATATAATATCACTAAAGATTTTGATTGGGAAAATTCAGAGCTTACACTTTTATGGGAAATGACGGCAAAATATGGGATCCCGTATTTTGCCAATTTTGTTCATTCGGATATGAATCCGGAAGATGCCCGAAGCATGTGCTGCCGGTTGAGGATCGATAACAGGGAACTGCAGAGGAGGGGAGGCGGTTTATTCGGATCTTCTCCGCTCACAGGTTCTATCGGCGTTGTCACTATAAATATGCCCCGGCTGGGATATATTTCTGATAGTGAAGAGGAGTTTTTCACACATTTAACCGGTTTAATGGACCTTGCCAAAGACAGCCTGGAATTAAAGAGAAAGATCCTGGAGCAGTTTACAGATGATAATCTGTATCCGTACATGAAATTTTACCTGCGCAATGTAAAGAAGCGGTTCGATCAATACTGGAAGAACCATTTTTCTACCATCGGTCTGGTCGGAATGAATGAAGCCTGTATGAATTTTTTTGGTGAAAGTATCGTAACGGACAAGGGTAATGCCTTCGCACTGAAAGTTATGGATTTCATGCGGGAAAAATTGCTGCGTTATCAGGAAGAGACCGGAAATAATTTTAATCTTGAAGCAACCCCGGCTGAAGGGACATCATACCGTCTGGCCCTGCTTGATAAAAAAAGATACCATGACATTATCAGTGCAAACGGAGATGATAATGAGATTGCTCCCTATTATACGAACTCTTCGCAGCCGCCGGTCAATTTCAGCGATGACCTTTTTGACATCCTGGATCAGCAGGATGAGCTTCAGTCAAAATATACCGGAGGTACCGTGATCCATCTTTTTGTAGGTGAAAAGATCAAAGATCCCCGGACAGTTAAAAATCTGGCCAAAAAGATCTGCCAAAAGTATAAACTTCCCTATTTTTCCATTACCCCCACCTTCAGTGTATGTCCTTCCTGCGGATATCTGGATGGTGAAGTGGAGGTCTGCCCGAAATGTCAAAAGGGATGTGAAGTCTATTCGCGTGTAGTAGGATACCTGAGACCGGTTAACCAGTGGAATAAAGGGAAAAAATCAGAATACAGCATGAGGAAGAATATCAAGATATGAAAATAGGCGGGTTATTAAAGTTTTCGCTTATTGACTACCCCGGTAAGATCGCTGCGGTCATCTTTACTCAAGGGTGTAATTTCAGATGTCCATTCTGTCATAATTCCGAACTGGTCTTATCCGAACTTTACGGTACTTTATACTCCGAACAGAATATATTAAAGCTTTTTAATTCCCGCAAAGGTTTTCTGGAAGGAGTCGTCATTACCGGGGGAGAACCGACCATCCAGGAAGGACTGGCGGATTTCCTGAAGGAAATTAAACGCAGCGGGTTTTCAGTAAAACTGGATACCAACGGGAGTAATCCGGATGTACTGAATAACCTCATTACGAGGAAGCTCATCGATTATATTGCCATGGATATTAAAGCGCCGTTCGATAAATATGACACTGTTACGGACAGTGATGTGAATATAGATGATATTAGATCCAGCATCGGCATTATAGAATCCTCAGGCCTTGAGTATGAATTTCGAACAACGGTAGTCCAGCCGTTCTTAAATATCAAAGACCTTCAGACCATGGGAACTTATTTTAAAGATAAAAGCAGATATAAGATCGTTAATTTTAACGCCGCAGAGAAGATCATCGACCAGAACCTTTTACAGGAAGAACAGTATTCTGAAGAAGATATCAGCAGCTTTCAGAATATCCTTCGTATATAAATTTTCGTTTTCATTATAAAGAGGAGATGGTCACATCCCAGTAGACGTCTCTGTTTTCATTTACTTTCCGTTCAAATTGATACAGGGAATAGAATGACCTGATCATCTTATAATCTTCTTCTGTGAGGATCTCCTCTGATTCCCCATCCAGAACAATACGGACCATTTTATCAAAAGCAGGCAGTATCCTGTCGATCATCGCTTTATCCGCATATAAAAGGTTCAGTGCTAAAGTGGAATATTCGAATTTTACAGGATAGTAATCAGCCACAGGATCGAATGACCCCTCTTCCGGATAAAAAGTATCTGTCAGCTTTTTGCTGATATCAGAGAAATCCTGCTGATCAAAAAGTTCTGAAACTATGTATTTTTTTGAGCTGGTTGTGATCTGTTTTTGCGCTTCCGTATATACACGGGGTGTAAAAGATACGATCCTTTTATCCTTATGGTCTATCTTTTCTACGGGAATAAGCATGGAATGATAAAAGATCTTATTTGTTTCACATCCCGGCATGAACCCATGCGGGTCTTTAACATCTGCAATGGGCTTTCCTCCGCCTCCGTACTGCAGGTCTATCTTGAAGATATAGATATACTTCCGTGAGTTTACCCGGTGTTCTCTTACAAAATGAAGGAAGTATTTTTCATAATCCGGGATAGGTTTTATCAGAATATCCGTATCCTCCAGGCTCGTGGGGATCAGTTCTTTGAAATCATTTATCAGGTATTCGATCATTTTCAGATTGACGCCTTCTGCTATATCAACAGGAGGGATGCGGAGGATCCTTTTAACAATAAATGCAGGATTCAGCACGGAATTGATGATAATCTTTTCAATACTTTCCGGAATGTTCATTTTATTTGGCTCCCCCTTTTTCAGCAATAACAGTTGTATAAATAAATATATAGTAGAATCGTAAAAAGTCAATAATATATATGTTAAAAAAAATACCACAGAGACACAGAGGCTCAGAGTAAAAAATAAATTTTAAATACTAAATTTTATTAATTAAATCAAAAATTTAATAATAAGATATATAAATTATTTTAAAAATTTTTAACTGTTTTTTTTATTCTCTGTGACTCTGTGCCTCTGTGGTATTAAAAAAATTTAATCATGCATTGTAATAATAAAACATCCTTTATACGTTGGTGATCTCGGTCCGTCCTTTGTTTTCATTTATCTGCTCGTTCTCCAGCTCCAGTTCCAGTTGGGAATCCTGTATCTCTTTCTCTCCTAAAGCGGAGATATTCGAATCTTTATCCGCAAAGATCCTTAAAACAGAATATTTCAGCGGTATATCCGCCATTATGGATTCATCATCTTTGCTAAGAAATTTTCCTGTACCTTCATCATACAATCCAACGGATCTTGTATTATCCGTTTCCTGTATTTTCTCTTTTTTTATTGCATGTAAAAAGAGATTCTGATTTCTGACATCCAGAATATCATGGGAAACGGTGAATTCCTTATCCTTTAATATTTTTTTTAATTTGGTGGTAAGTTCATCATTGTTCATTATATGATTTTTATTTATAAATTCATAATAATATTTTTCCTTTTCAAATATTTTTTTAAAGAAGATATCTCTTCTGTCAAAGATCTTAAGCCATTCCTGAGAGAGTTCTTTTTTTACCCCCTTCTTCTCTGTATTCCATCCCCTGATGTGGGTCATGAGGCTGAAATCATCAAGAAGAAGGAATTTATCGAGGTTTTTTGTGGGATCGCCTAATTTCAGTATCTTGAAAATATCCGGCAGGAGGCGTGCAAGAGATTTTTCAATAATGATCTTTTTCTCATTAAAATAAACATTCTTGAACATGGCCAGCCGGATACTTAAAAGGGAATGCAGATTAGAGAGCCCGGCTTTTTTCAGGGTCAGGCCTCTGTCGGAGATAAAGGACTGATTGAAGAGATTGACATAGTTGATATCCCCCACTTCCCGTATACCGGTGAAATATTTATCCCTGAGAAGAAAATCAATGGTATCAACACTGTAAACGCCGAACATGATCTTGGAGAAGACCTGTTCCCAGAGGGCGTAGCCTTTGAAGTTTTTCGGTAATTTGACGAATTTTATGATCAGTTCAGGATCGATCTCTTTTTCAAACGGGCCTTCAGGGGAAATGCGTATCTTTTTAATAATTTCACCCAACTCCTGTGTGATGATCCTGCAGGAGATATCTTCATGTGTTTTATGGTAGAGTTTGTAAGTATAAATGTCATCGATCAGATGGCCCAGGGGAGCATGTCCGATGTCATGTAAAAGGCCGGCAATACGAAAAATTTCGATAACATGATTTTTTTCTTCAGGAATATATTCACCGGGAAAGGCTTCTTTGAAGAACGGGTATAATTGTCCTGCCAGCGTTCCCGCCAGCTGCATGGTACCGAGGCTGTGGAGGAACCGGGAATGAACCGCATTTGGAAAGACCATCCATGAGGATTGGAGCTGCAGTATTCTTCGCAATCTCTGGAACCAGGGGGAATCGATGATCTGTTTTTCACTTGTGTATTTCGAGTCATCTTTTTTAGTGAAATAAATATAGTCATAGATGACATCCCGTATCCATTCTAACTGGTTGATCATTGGTCCTGTATCCTCTTCCAGACATTTTGTGCAAAGGTCGCGGCTGTTGCATTCAGCTTCTCTTCATTGATCCCTTTCAGTTTTTTATTCTGATACAGTATTTTACCATTTATAATGGTAGTATCTATAAGGGAGGACCCGATCCCGTATACAAAATGCCCGTAAAAATTATCTTCATTCATGGGGGTAAACGGATAATAATCCACCACAATAATATCGGCAAAGGCATCCTTCTCTATTACACCTACCTTGTGTTTAAAATATCGGCTGGCGATCTTTGGATTGGTTTTGGTCAGCATATCAACCGCTTCCACAAAAGCTACACGGGGATCATTCTTCTGATGATGCTGGATCAGGAATGCCGTCTTTACTTCTTCCAGCATATTGGAGGTCATACCATCCGTTCCCAGGCCGGTTTGGACCCCTTTCTGAAGAAGTTTCAGGATGTCCGCTGTTCCCACTGCATTATTCATATTGGAGGAAGGGTTGTTCACAGCAGTGGTCCCGGTTTGCGCGAGGATATCCATCTCCTCTTCATTAACATGAATACAGTGTGCTGCAATGGTCTTTTCACCCAGAACACCAAGGTCCTGTAACCGGTGTACAACGGGCTTTTTATGTTTTGATCTTGAGTCCTCTACATCCGCTTTATCTTCTGCAACATGAATATGAAAACCGCAGTTTTTGTCTGCCATGGCTTTTACTGCTTTTTTTATGGTCTTATCACTTAATGTCATGGAAGCATGAAACCCGAATAAAGCCCCCAGCATCTCATCCTGATTTCGGCCGTATTTTTTTATAAAACCTGTATTTTCCCTGATCCCTTTCCCGGCCTCGGCCGATCCGTTCCGGTCCGTGACCTCATAGCAGAGGACACTTCGGACCCCGATCTTTTTGCATGCTTTTGCAATTCTTTTTAGACTTCCCTTGATCGCATTCGGTGAGGCATGGTGATCAATGATCGTAGTGGTACCGCTTTTAATACATTTTATCAGGGGAATGACAGAGCTGTAATAGATATCATCCAGGAGCAGGGCCCTGTCCAGTTTCCACCAGAGTTTTTCAAGGATCTCGACAAAATTGCCTGCCGGTTCAGTGCTGATCCCGCAGGCGAAAGTGCTGTAAAGATGATGATGAACATTTACCAGCCCGGGCATGATGACCTTTCCTTTTACATCCAGGAATTTGAGATCGGGATATCTCTTCTTCATCTCTTCCGTATTTCCCAGATCTTTAATAAGGTTATCTTCAATGACTACCGACCCGTTCCTGATGATCCTGTTCTCCTCCCCCAGGGTTATCAGCCGGCCGTTTCCCAGAATAAATGATCTTTTCTCAGGTTTCATTGGATTGCCTCCTTTTAATAAAAGGCTGTTATCAGTATAGCATATTATATACTCTTGTCAAATAGAATGTCTGTATCCGGTATTTAATTTTTTTATCTGCTGTTCAGGAATGTCATTCCGGGCGAGTCCTGTCAAGCAGGACGAGACCCGGAATCTTAGGATTATTAGATATAGTTAATATTTTATAACAGGTCTGAAGACCTGTTGTTACATTATGTAGTTTTATGTATTATTAAATGTAGTTATATATTAATTCTATCTACTATTAAGATACTCTCAGTAACAGTATTATTATAAAAACATTGACGAATAAATGAGGTTTATTACATTAAAAATAAAAGGATTAATAAAAATGACTGGAAGTATTATAAG